>CAJLAN010000111.1 GCA_905204635.1 uncultured Collinsella sp.
GGCGCTGGAAGGGCTCGCCGTCGCCCTCGGAGGCACCCTCGGCGCGAGCCGGGGCCTCGGGCTTGTCGAGACGATCGAGCGAGATCTTGCCGCGATCGTCGACCTCGATGACGACGACCTTGACCTCGTCGCCCACGTTGAGGACGTCCTCAACCTTCTCCACGCGACCCTTGGCAACGCGGGAGATGTGCAGCAGGCCGTCCTTGCCGGGCAGCAGGTTGACGAAGGCACCGAAGGGCTGGATGGAGACCACACGACCGGTGTACTCCTCGCCCGGCTCGGGAACCTTGATGATGAGCTTGATGCGCTCGACGGCCTGATCGACAGACTCGCCGGTACCGCCGACAAAGACGGTGCCGTCCTCCTGGATGTCGACCGAAGCGCCGGTCTCGTCCTGGATGCCGCGGATGACCTTGCCGCCGGAACCGATGACGTCGCGGATCTTATCGGTCGGAACCTGGATGGAGACGATGCGCGGAGCGGTGCTGCGCGTGGTATGACGCGGCTCGGGGATCACATCGAGCATCTTCTGCAGGATGAAGGCGCGACCTTCCTTGGCCTGCTGCAGGGCGCGGGCCAGGATGTCGAAGGTGAGGCCGGTGGCCTTGTTGTCCATCTGTAGGGCGGTGATGCCCTCGGTGGTACCAGTGACCTTAAAGTCCATGTCGCCCAGGAAGTCCTCGAGACCCTGGATGTCGGACAGGACCACGGTCTTGCCCTCCTCCTGGATCAGGCCCATGGCGATACCGGAGACCGGGCGCTTAATGGGCACGCCACCGTCCATAAGGGCGAGCGTGGAGCCGCAGGTCGAAGCCATCGAAGAGGAGCCGTTGGACTCCATGACCTCGGAGACCACGCGGATGGCGTAGGGGAACTCGTTCTCGTCGGGGAGCACCGGAAGCAGAGCGCGCTCGGCCAGGTTGCCGTGACCGATCTCGCGGCGCTTGGGGCTGCCCATGCGGCCGGTCTCGCCGGTGCAGAACGGCGGGAAGTTGTAGTGGTGCATATAGCGCTTGCCCTCGGTGGGCTCGATGGTATCCAGACGCTGGCCCTCGTTGAGCATACCGAGCGACAGGACGGAGAGCACCTGGGTCTGACCACGCTGGAACAGGCCGGAGCCGTGAACGAGCGGCAGGTAGTTGTCCTTCACCATGATGGGACGGATCTCGTCGGCGGCACGGCCGTCGACGCGCTCGCCGGTCTCGACGACCATGGTGCGCATGGCCTTCTTCTCGAGCTTCTTGAGCGCCACGGGGATCTCGCGCTCCCAGGCGGCCTGCTCCTCGTCGGTGAACTCGGCGCGGATGGACTCCTTCAGAGCCTCGACCTTACCGATGCGGGAAAGCTTGTCGGCGTCGCGCAGGGCAGCGGCCATCTCGTCGTAGTGGGCGAAGATGCGCTCCTGGACCTCCTCGACGGGCTGGTCAAGCGGGTACTCCTTCTTGACGATAGCGCCGTTGACCTGCTCCCACTCGGCGACGAACTCGTCCTGAGCCTGGCAGAAGGCAGCGAGGGCCTCCTGGCCAAACTTCATAGCGGCGAGCATGTCGTCCTCGGAGATCTCCTCGGCGCCGGCCTCGACCATCGAGATGAAGTCGGCAGAGCCGCCCAGCTCCAGGTCCAGATCGGAGTTCTCGCGCTCCTCATAAGTGGGGTTGACGATAAACTCGCCGGTCTCCACGTTGCGGCCGATGCGTACACAGGCAAGCGGACCCTCGAAGGGCACGCCGCCGAGCGTCATAGCCAAAGAGGCGCCCATGACGTTGATGACGTCGAAGGGGTTAACCTGGTCGGCGACGAGCGAGGTGGCGACGATATGCACCTCGTTGCGGAAGCCGTCCGGGAAGCTCGGGCGGATCGGGCGGTCGATCATACGAGCCGTGAGCGTGGCCTTCTCGCTGGGACGGCCCTCGCGCTTGAGGTAGCCACCCGGAATACGGCCGGCAGCGTACATCTTCTCGTTGAAGTCGACGGTCAGCGGGAAGAAGTCGTAATTCTTGCGCTCCTTGGAGACGACCACGGTGTCGAGCATCGTGGTGTCACCCTGCTTGACCAGACAAGCGCCGGTGGCCTGCTTGGCAAGCTCGCCGGACTCGAAGGTGTAGGTCTTGCCGTACAGCTCAAAGGTCTTGGATACGAGTGTCATTGTTCTCCTTCACCCCACAGGCCCCTTGCCTGCGGGCTTCTCATGTGACGCGGGCCCCCTGCCCCCGCCACGCTTCAGAGCGTGATTGTTCACGCTCTTACACAAAAAGAGCGCCCCGCTGCGCAGGACGCTCTTAGCATGTACAAATCCTTACTGGATGTTGTCGCGGATGCCCAGAGCCTTGATGAGCTCACGGTACTCGACGATGTCGTTCTTCTTGATGTAGGAGAGAAGACGACGGCGGCGGCCAACGAGCATAAGCAGGCCACGACGGGTGTGGAAGTCCTTCTGGTGGGACTTCATGTGCTCGGTCAGCTCCTTGATGCGCTCGGACAGGATGGCGACCTGAACCTTGGGGTTACCGGTGTCGACCGGGGAGTTACCGAACTGGGCGGTCAGCTCCGCCTTGCGCTCTTTGGAAACAGTCATTGTTTCACCTTTCGTTTCGCGTCGCCCGCGGGCGACTCTATTCGCCTCGGACTGGGCAGCCGCCGGTGGAGCGAGCATCCAAGGTCGAGGTACCAACAGGTCGGTATGTTACCACAAGCGGCGCGCGCCTGCGCATCATCACCGACCCAACATGAATTCCATCGCACGGAGCCGCTGATCGGTGTGCGTGGCGGCCCAAACATGCGAAAGCCCGAGCAAAAACGCAGCCGTATGCGGATCGATCCGTTCGTCCACAAGGCCATCGAACGTCATAGACATGAGGGCACGCAGCCATGCGACCTCGCCGGTCGACACCAGCTCGGCGCCCGGAACGCTCGACGCGCACGACCCGCACATGAGGCCGCCCGCCTGGGGCGAAAAATACGACAGCATAGGGTCTCCGCACAGCACGCAAGCCGAGAAATCGGGTCGGTAACCAACGTGCGACAGCAGCTTAAAGACAAAGGCCACGAGCGGGTCCATATGTGCCGAGTCGAGCCCGCTGCCTACAAGTGTGAGCGCCCGCTGCGTGATGGCAAAGGTAAATGGATCCTCGGCATCCTCGAACGAGCACACACGCGCAACCTCGGCAATCGCGCTGGCGGCACAGGTCGTCTCGTAGTCAGGAGTGGCACCGAGCGGCGCCTCCATAAGCTCCGCCTGAGAAACCACGTCGAGCGACCGTCCATGCGCGAGCAGCATATCGACGGTACAGAAAAGCTCGCAGCGGGCAGCAAGACGACCGCCAGGCTTACGTGCGCCCTTAGCCACGGCACGCACCTGCCGCCCCCGTTCGTCGAGCATCGTCAAGATCAAATCGGTTTCCTTGAGCTTGGTCTTGTCGAGGACGAGCACCTTTGTGCGATATGTGCGAGAGCCTGCCATGAACGCGGAGGCTTAATCTTCGGCGGAATAGCCAAAGCGTCGGATCTGCGCCTCATCATCGCGCCAACCGGCCTTGACCTTCACGTCGAGCTCCAAAAAGACCTGGGTGCCAAAGATACGCTCAAGGTCACGACGGGCATCGATGCCGATATGCTTGATCATCTCGCCGCCCTTGCCGATGATGATGCCCTTCTGCCCCTCGCGCTCGACGTAAATCGTGGCGTGCACGCGCAGGACCTTCTTAGTCTGCTCGAGCGCGTCACAGATGACGCCCACGGAGTGAGGGATCTCGTCGCGAGTGCGACGCAGGACCTTCTCGCGCACGAACTCGGCCACAAGGGTTTCGTCGGACGCGTCGGTGCCCATGTCCTCAGGGAACCAACGCGGGCCCTCGGGCAAGAAGTGAGCGACGGTCTCGATAAACGCATCGACGTTGAAGTTCTTGACCGACGACGTCACGATCTCATCATCGTATTCCATAAGCTCGTGAGCGGCCTTGAGCTGCTCCATGACCTGTGCGGGGTCGGCCTCGTCGGCCTTCGTGAGCACCAGGACCTTTTTGGAGCGGGCATTCTTGACGCGCTCGGCGACCCAGGCGTCTCCCCTGCCGATGGGTTTGGTGGCGTCGATCAAAAACGCGACGACGTCTACGTCATTGAGCTCAAACAGGGCGCTCTTGTTGAGCTCGGAGCCCAAGCCGTCCTTGGGCTTGTGGATACCCGGCGTGTCAACGAAGACCAGCTGATAGCCGGGGCGGTTGACCACGGCGCGCATACGGCGGCGGGTCGTCTGGGCCACCGGCGAGGTGATGGCGACCTTCTTGCCGTAACAGGCGTTGAGCAGCGTGGACTTGCCGGCGTTGGGGCGACCGACCAGGGCCACAAAGCCGCTGCGGAAACCGGGTTCCACGTCTCCAAAGCCCGCGAGGCCCTCATCCTCGTCGCACAGAGCATCGAGTTCCTCGTCGCTCATGCCCTCAAACGGATCGAACTCCTCGACCTCGTCAAACGAATCGGCACCTTCAGCCTCGTTCAGGACCTCGTCATCCAAAACTTCATCGGAAGGCTGCATATTGTCGGACATGGGAATCCCTTTCTAAATAAAGTCGAGCGCGTGGGCAAAGACAAGCAAGCCCACGATCGCAGCGGTAATGGAAAGAACGTATACAGAGGCAGCGGCGATATCCTTCGCGCGCTTGGCCAGCGGATGCAGCTCCTGGGTCGCCAGGTCGACAATCGCCTCCATGGCGGTATTGCACAACTCGCCGTGAATCACCAGGCCGCAGCAGATGATGACCGTAGCCCACTCGGCAATATCGAGCCCCACGATGCAGCCGGCAATGACGGTGCACACGCCCGCCGCGAGCATGACCTTGATATTGCGCTCGGTCTTGACGGCAGTGACGAAGCCCTCCATCGCGTATGAGAACGACTTTAAAAAGGACGGATGGTCCTTGTTCGATCCGGGAATCATAGACGGCTCCTAGTCGTGGGCGTGGTTGGTGATGGGGCCGACCAGCTTGGGGTCCTCGCCGCGCTCAAGCGCCAGGTCGCGCAGGATGGCATCCTCGCGCGCCTCCATGACCTCGGCCTCATCGTCCACGATGTGGTCGTAACCCAGCAGGTGCAGCATTCCGTGCACGAGTATCAGTCGGTACTCATCGGCGGGGCTGTTGCCAAAGCCGGGAGCCTGGCGGGCAATAACTTGCGGGGCCAGGATAATATCACCGAGCTCGAGCGTCTCGTCGGCGGGAATGTCCTCGTCAAAGGCCGAGTCGCATTCAAACGAGAGGACATCGGTGGTGCGATCGATGCCGCGCCACTCGTGGTTGAGTTCATGCATCTCGTCCTCATCGACATACGAAAGGGAAATCTCGACCTCACGTTCAACACCCTCGGCGGCAAGCACAACTGAGCAGATGTGTTCCACCTCCTGCGCGTCGAGCAGCGTATCGAGCTCGGCATCGTTGCTGATCAATACACTCAACGGGACTCCTTTCGATCGTGTGCGCGCTGCCCGCGCGCATCGTCGTATGCATCATAGGCCTCAACGATACGGCCCACCAGGGCATGGCGCACCACATCGGCGCGCTCCAGATGAGAAAACGCCACATCGTCGACGCGACCCAAAATCTGCTCGACATCGGCAAGACCACCGCGACGACCCACCAGGTCACGCTGGCTCAGGTCGCCGGTAATCACGAACTTGGAATTAAAACCCAGACGCGTCAGGAACATCTTCATCTGCTCGGGCGTCGTGTTTTGTGCCTCATCGAGCACCACAAAGGCATCACTCAGCGTTCGACCGCGCATGTAGGCGAGCGGGGCGATCTCGATCACGCCACGCTCCATAAGCTCATCGGTGCGCTCGCGATCCATCATGTCAAAGAGGGCATCATAGAGCGGGCGCATATACGGGTCGATCTTTTCCTCGAGGGTGCCGGGCAAAAAGCCCAGGTTCTCCCCCGCCTCGACAACCGGGCGCGTCAGGATCAGGCGGCCCACCTCATGGCGCTTGAGCGCGGCGACGGCGAG
>CAJLAN010000112.1 GCA_905204635.1 uncultured Collinsella sp.
GCGATGCACTATCGCGTCGGCATGATGCTCGTTGGAATGAACGCGAGTGCTGAGGGCGCAGTCCAGCTGTTATCCTCGTTTGCGCTTGCTCCCTTTGCTTTTATACATAAAGCATATCGCGTTGTTGGTCACAATGCGAAGCAGGCTCTTAAGAAACTTAATGCTCATCGTGGTTAGGAATTGCATGTTATTAAGAAAAGCCGCTCGCTGTGTTAGGCACCCTTCGCTTGTTAGGTTCGAGATTGAGAGGCGTTCCAGGCTGCGTGAGGTCAGTAAATTTGATTTTCGCCCTTACATGAGCGCGCCCATCAGCAATAATACATATATATCTCTTACAAGCTATGGGGCGCGTCTCAATGCGGTCCATATGGCCATCCGTTCCCTACTCATGCAATCAGTGAGACCCTCAAAGGTTCTGCTTTATCTTGATGAGTCTATCCAAAGGGACACGCTTTCCGATGATTTGCTTGACCTTGAACAATATGGTCTTGAAATCAGAATGGGTTACGAGGATTTGGGGCCGCACAAGAAATATCTCTTCGCATTTCAAGAGTTCCCGGACTCGCTCATTATCACGGCGGACGATGATCTCATCTATCCAGCAGACATGGTCGAATCGCTTCTCACGGCCCACGAGGCTGTTCCCTATTGCGTTGTGGCAAGGCGCTGCCATCTCATAGGGTTTGATGTTGCCGGAGATTTACTTCCTTATGAAAAATGGGGCTGGGAGCATAAGGACGCTTTTTCAGCCCCCAGCCGCCGGTTGCTTGCAACCGGCGGCGCCGGGGCGTTGTATCCTGCCGCAGCTTTCGATCTCGCATCGCTGGATATAGAGGCCATACGTGGAGTAGCCTGGCCTGCAGACGACCTTTATCTCAAGTTCTTCGAGCTCGCCAACGGCATCGAGGTGGCATATGCTCCGAACAGACAGAATCATCCCTATCAATTGGAGGGTCCTCGTTCAGACGCTCTTTGCAACGCGAATGTGGCGGGAGGGCGTAACGATGCCATCATGGCCGAGCTCATGTGCCGCTATGGATTGAGTCCATCGTATTTCGAGGAGGGATATCGTGTGACTTCTTCCTAATGTTCAGAATAGGCTTTCGCAATCCAAGGCTAACGAATGACTTGAGACTAACATGCAGGAACTGAGGGGGATCGGCTCTCTCGGTTGACCGACGGCCGACATAGCGATTCGTTATCCTGAACATATATTCATCGGGAGGGGCGTATGTCAACGGTGGGATGCTGGCTACCTCGAATGCGTGAAAGACGTCATTGGGCGCGACTGAATGTTGCCTATGGTTCTCTCGTGCGTACGGTCTTGCATCGCCATCAAAGACTTGATAAACCGATGAATGAGCAAAGCAACGTTGGGCTGAGAAAGTGTTGGGCAATGACGCTTGGATCGGGTGCTGCGTACAAATAATGTCCGGCGTCACTGTTGGCTCGCACGCCATTGTGGGTGAAGTGGTCGCGCGTAATTTCCCGGAGCGACCGGTTGTTGGCGGCGTGCCGGCGCGTGTAATCCACAAGAGGAACAGATATACCAGGCCATTGAGGCCGCTAAAGTTTGGAATATGGAAAGTGTCTAAATCAAATACGGGCATGCGCAGTGCTGCCCTTATGCAGTTTGGGTCTAAGTATGTCAGCATGGGTGCTCAACTCGTGATAACGGCTGTGCTGGCAAGACTTATCTCGCCGGGTGACTTTGGGCTTATGGCTATTGTCACCGTGTTCACTGGGCTATTCAGCTTGCTTTCTGATATGGGCGTGGGCACTGCTATCGTGCAGTATCGCGACCTTACGGAACGTGATTATGGCGGTCTATTTGCATTTTCGGCACTTTTGGCTGCAGGGCTTTCTCTGGCCTTTTGTGCCGCATCGCCATTCATCGCCGCAGTCTACGGGGACGCCCGGCTTGTGCCCTTGTGCCTTGCCTCGGCCCCCGCGCTGCTGTTCTCCACGCTCAATATGGTGCCAAATGGCCTTATGCTCAAGGAGTTGCGCTTCGCCGCCATTGGCGTACGTCTTGTGGCGGCTACAGTAGTCTCTGGAGGGGTCGCAATCGCGGCCTCCGCCTTGGGTGCGGGCTGCTATGCGCTCGTCCTTCAGACTGTGCTATCTGCAGCGGTGGTGTTCTTCTGGAACATCGTAGCGCGACCAATCAGGCAGATAAACGCTCATTTCATTTGCACGCTTAAGAAGATATTCTCCTATTCTGCTTACCAGTTTGGGTTCAGCTTGGTCAATTACTTCTCCCGCAACCTCGATAACATGCTCGTTGGCGGTATGCAGGGAACTGCGGCCTTGGGCTTTTACGATAAGGCTTATAAATTGACAACCTATCCCATGACAGCGTTCTCCAGTGTCATAGGCTCGGTCATCCAGCCGTTCATGGCAGAGCATCAAGACGATGTCGACCGCATCTACGAGTGCTGGATGCGTATCGAAAAGCTGCTCTCGCTAGTGGGTGTTGCTGTGGCGGTGGTATTCAGCTGTGCTTCGGCGGAAATCATTGCTGTCTTCTACGGGCCAGGATGGGAGCAAGCCGCGCCGGTGTTCGCCGTGCTTGCTTTGTCGGTCTACTTCCAGATGATGGGCAACCCTTCGGGTGCGTTTTTCCAGAGCATAGGACGCACCGATTACATGTTTAAGGTTGGTCTTGTGAACACCGCGATCACCATTTCCGGGCTGGTGGCGGGCCTGGCTGGCGGTTCCATCCTCACAGTGGCTTACGGCATCTTCGTAGCATACTGCCTTCATATGGTTCCTCTAGCGTATTTCCTAGTGAAACGTGGTTTCGGCAGACCTTACTATTGCCTGCTAAATTTCTTGCCTGAGATTGCTGTTGGCATCGTGGGCATTGCTGCTGTTGCGGGAGTTGGCGCCTTTATACCCATGGAAGATGTTTTCCTCTCTCTCATCGTAAAGTTGCTTGTGAGCAGCATTGCGCTAATCACTGGATATGCGCTCACTGGCCAGCTGAAATACCTCACGGCTCTAATTAAGAGATAGCTCATTCTGATCGTTCCATCACGTATGGCACCTTGAAAACCCCAGATAGAAAGAAGATTCCCATGAAAATCGCTGTCGCCGGTACCGGCTATGTCGGCCTGTCCCTCGCCGTACTTCTTTCGCAGTACAACGAGGTGCACGCGCTGGACATCGTGCCCGAGAAGGTCGAGAAGATCAACAACTACCAGTCGCCCATCCAGGACGACGAGATCGAGCGCTTCCTGGCAGAGGCCAAGGCGGGGGAGCGCGAGCTCGACCTGCACGCCACCGTGGACGTGGCCGAGGCCTACACGGACGCCGACTACGCCGTGATCGCCACGCCCACCAACTACGACTCGGACAGGAATTTCTTCGACACGAGCTCCGTCGAGGCCGCCATCGCCGCCGTTCGCTCGGTGAACCCGGACGCCTGGATCGTCATCAAGTCGACCATCCCCGTTGGCTACACCGCGGGCCTGCGCGAGAGGCTCGGCGACAGCAAGATCTTCTTCAGCCCCGAGTTCCTGCGCGAGAGCAAAGCGCTCTACGACAACCTGCACCCCAGCCGCATCGTGGTTGGCGCGCCGAAGGACGACCCTGAGGCCGTCGCCGCGGCGGAGAAGTTCGCCGGCCTGCTCGCCCAGGGCGCCGACCCCTCCGAGCTGGAGCGCGTGAACGCCGACGGCTCCAGGGGCATCCCGGAGCTCGTGCTGGGAACCACCGAGGCAGAGGCCGTGAAGCTCTTCGCCAACACCTACCTGGCGCTGCGCGTGGCCTACTTCAACGAGCTCGACACCTACTGCGAGGTCCGCGGGCTCAACACCCGCGACGTCATCGACGGCGTGTGCCTGGAGCCGCGCATCGGCTCCCACTACAACAACCCCAGCTTCGGCTACGGCGGCTACTGTCTCCCCAAGGACACCAAGCAGCTGCTCGCCAACTACAAGGACGTGCCGCAGAACCTGATCGAGGCCATCGTGGAGGCCAACCGCACCCGAAAGGACTTCGTGGCCGACGAGGGGCTGCAGATGGTGTGGGACCGCGTCTACGAGGGCAAGGAGAAGCCGGTCGTGGGCGTCTACCGCCTGACGATGAAGTCCAACTCCGACAACTTCCGCGCGAGCTCCATCCAGGGCGTCATGAAGCGCGTGAAGGCCAAGGGCGTGCCCGTTGTGGTCTACGAGCCCACGCTGGACGCGCCGGAGTTCTTCGGCTCCGAGGTGACCCACGACCTGGAGGCCTTCAAGGCCGGCTGCGACGTGATCGTCGCCAACCGCTGGAGCGATGAGCTCGCGGACGTGGCGGACAAGGTGTACACGCGGGATTTGTTTAAGCGGGATTAGGGAAGAGGGCGGAACCAGGCTGATCCGCTTCAATCATTCGCTATTTTAACCGCGTCGAGGGCGGGGGTGTTCGGCATTAGCCGATACACCCCCGCCCTTCATTGTTCTTCGCAGGTAAAATTCGCCTAATTCGAGCGATCGCTCAACGTGATTCGTGCATTGAAACCGGCTCCATATTCTCCCGCCCGTGCCTGGTCATCCAACTTGAAGCCGATGTTATACAGCTTCCCCGACTTCGTCTTCCGAACCAGGCCATGCTCCAACATGAATGCGACAACGAGGCGATGTGCTTCGACGTCGTCCAAGTTCAGGTAGAAGCAGGCGACGCCTCTGCCGTTCTCGATAACGGACTCGAATGAGCTGTGCTTGCATTCCGCGACGACCATTCCGAGGGCCGCCTTGCGGCAGACTTCCTCCGCGAACTCGATATCGTTGAAGTAGAACATCCATTTCCCGCACCTGCTCTCGTCTAGCGCAGGTGCCAGCTCGGTGTCGATGTAGAACGAACACCATGGGTTGTCCACCCTGACGATTCGGCCGTCTTCGCTCAGCATCGTCTTCTCTTCCATCCATGCCTCATATGGTTTGAGGGTGCTTTCGTAGTACGCGATTGTTCTCGGAGAGCACCCCTCGACTTCCTTGTCGGTAAGGAAGAGACCGAGTAGACTCGAGTTGCTGGGCACGCTGCTTTCGGCATGGCTACACATAGTGCTTTCGAGCACTGCTTTTAAGATTGCTTTATCTGCAGATAGTCTAGAACCGGCTACATCTGTGTTAGAACCATATTGATCATCGCTTCCACCGGGGGCTCCTTTCCCCTTGGTTCGATGGAAACAATTCTGAAGTGCAGGCCTATGTTCCGGTAAATGATTATTTAGCTGAACTCGGAGAAGCCCTTTTTGCTCAAACAATTGAAGAGAACAAGCGAGAAAATCATTACCGTTCAGTCGAGTCATTCTGCGAAGTCAAGGGCGGTTAGAGGCTCCCTAAAGGTTCAGAGCTAATTGCAGAGGCAAACTCTCATCCATATATTCGAGTCCGCGACTTAAACAACGCTTCTGTTCTCTTACTCACTTCGGAAATGCTATATATCGACGATGAAACACGATCTAATATTTCGCGCTACGTTGTCAACACTGGCGATCTAATTGTTTCCGTTGTCGGAACGATTGGCCTTACGGCGTATATCGGAAAAACGCTCGATGAGGCAAACCTCACAGAGAATTGCAACAAACTTACTTCGTTTAAAGGCGACTTTGCGGCGTGGTCGTATTTCTTTCTTCGTAGCTCAATGGGCATGGAAGCTATTAGGCTTGGAACTGTTGGTGCCGTTCAGACCAAGCTTGCATTAAAAAACATTAAGTCGATGAACGTCCCGTTTGCTCCAGCTTGTGCAATAGAAAGAACGACTTCGACGCTCAATGGTATTCTTGAGCTCATATAGGCTAATATACTCAAGTCGTAGGCTCTTGGCGAACTGCGTGACGCATTGCTTCCCAAACTCATGTAGGGCGAAATCGACGTCTCTCAGTTTGGCGCTGTTCGGATGGATTAGGTATAGAGCGCTATGGCAGGGGGGCGAAGATGATGATTGTTGTAAATGAATCGGCTGGT
>CAJLAN010000113.1 GCA_905204635.1 uncultured Collinsella sp.
GAACAAATAAATATCGTTCTTCGGGGCGGGGTGAAATTCCCCACTGGCGGTAAATCGGGCGGTGTCAAAGGGACGCCGTGGCGCAGGCGAGATGCCTGCGACCGAGCCGATGAGTCCGCGACCCGTGCGTGCGTTGGTTCGCATGCCGGCTGAACTGGTGAGATCCCAGTACCAACGGTTAGAGTCCGGATGAAAGAGGCAGGTGATCTTATGTCTGAACAGTCGCAGCATATCCATTTTGAGAACACGAATAGGTGGAGCACCAAACAGCTCGTTACCATGGCGTTGATGTGCGCCTTGGGAGCACTGTTTATGTATGTGCAGCTGCCCATCCTTCCCTCGGCGCCGTTTTTGACGTATGACCCGTCGCTGGTGCCGGCGATGGTGTGTGGATTTGCGTATGGCCCTGGTGCCGGCACCGCTGTTGCCGCTATGGCGATCGTTATCCATGCGCTCACCACGGGTGACTGGGTCGGCGCGCTTATGAACTTGGTTGCCACGCTGGGCTATATTCTGCCTGCGGCTATCGTCTATCAGAAGATGCACACCTACAAGGGTGCCGTGATTGGCCTGGCGCTCGGCGTCATTGCCGCTACGGCGCTGTCCATGGTCGCGAACCTGACCATCGGCGTTTGGTTCTGGTATGGCGCCCCGCTCATGATTCCCGCCGTGCTGCCGTTCAACCTCATCAAGACCGTGCTCAACTCGGTGTTGACGCTGGCGGTGTACAAGGCGGTCTCTAATCTCATCACGCCCAAGAAGGACCAGGTCAAAGGCCGCGCATGATTGAGTGTCGGGGCGTTTCCTTTAGCTATGACGGTGCTGCACTGGCGCTCGATGGCATCGATCTGAACATCGAGGATGGCGAGTTTTTCTGCATCCTCGGCGGAAACGGGTCGGGCAAGTCTACGTTTGCCAAGCATTTGAACGCGCTGCTGCAGCCCGATGCGGGAACGGTGTGCGTCAACGGCATGGACGCGTCCGATCCCGAGCTGGTCTACGATATCCGCTCGACTGCGGGCATGGTGTTCCAGAATCCCGACGACCAGCTTGTGGCGACGCTTGTCGAGGACGATGTTGCGTTTGGTCCCGAGAACTTAGGGGTCGAATCGGCCCAGATCGCGCAGCGCGTGCGCGAGGCGCTGAAGGCCGTGGGTCTGGTGGGCTTTGAGCGCCACGAGACCCACGCTCTCTCGGGCGGACAAAAGCAGCGCGTGGCGCTTGCCGGCGTGCTCGCCATGGAGCCGCGTGTGCTCATTTTGGACGAGGCGTCCTCGATGCTCGATCCGTGCGGGCGCAAGGGCCTTATGAAGGCCTGTCACGCGCTGCACGAACGCGGCATGACCATCGTGATGATTACGCACTTTATGGAAGAGGCCGCCGAGGCCGATCGTGTCGCGGTATTTCGGGCGGGGCACGTTGCCATGCTCGGTACGCCCGAGGAAATCTTGACGCGGGCGGATGAGCTTGCGCAGCTCAACCTGGATATGCCGGCGTCGTGTCGTCTGGGCAGGTCGCTTCGTGCGAAGGGCGTGCCCGTTTGCGCGCAGGTGCGCGAGGCGGGTATGGTTGCCGCGGTTGCGCAGGCCTATACCGAGCGAAGTGAGGCGGGTACCGCGGGGCAGCCTTCCGTATCCCAGTTGGAAATCGCTGACGGCACTGTTCCGGCAGACAACAAGGACAACGCATCAGAGCCCGTCATCGAGCTATCCCATGTTTCGTACAGCTATTCGCTCAGTCCGCGCGAGCGCCGTCGCTGGCATAAGCGCTCGGCCGCTGCGGGCAAATCAACCAAGCAGGCTCTCTGGGGAAATGACCCTAGTAGTCCGTGGGCACTGCGCGACGTGTCTTTGACGGTACGTCGCGGCGAGTTCCTGGGGCTAGCAGGCCATACCGGCTCGGGTAAATCAACGCTGGTTCAGCATCTCAACGGGTTGATTCGTCCGCAGGAGGGAAGCGTTTGCGCGCTGGGGCTCGACCTGTCAAACAAGAAAGACGCCGCCGCGGTTAAGGCCAAGGTCGGCGTGGTGTTTCAGTATCCCGAGCGCCAGTTATTTGCCGAGACCGTGGCGCAGGACGTGGCGTTTGGCCCGCGCAACCTTGGTCTGCCGCAAGACGAGGTTGCGCGCCGTGTCGCATCATCGCTTACGCGCGTGGGCCTCGACCTTGTCGCGATAGGCGATAAGAGCCCCTTTGAGCTTTCGGGCGGCCAGCAGCGCCGCGTGGCGTTTGCCGGCGTGCTTGCTATGGAGCCCGAGGTCCTAGTACTCGATGAGCCCATGGCAGGGCTCGATCCGGCTGCGCGCAGGGATTTCCTAGGGCTCATCGGTCGACTCCATCGCGAGGGCCTGACCGTTGTCATGGTTTCGCACAGCATGGATGATCTGGCAAATTGTTGTGACCGTATCGTTGTGATGAACGAGGGCGCCGTGTTTGCCGAGGGAACGCCCACGCAGGTTTTTGCGCGCGCGGATGAGCTCAAGTCGATCGGCCTGGGCGTTCCTGCCGCCCAGCGTATGGCGCTGGCGCTCGCGCAGGCCGGTGTGCCGCTCCGCTGCGACAAGCTTTATACGGTTGAGGCGCTGGCCGACGAGCTGGCCGGCTTGCTGCTGGGCTGTGCGGACGGGCCTTTGGGGGCTCCGCGTCAGGCCGGTTCCAAGGCGCCCACGCGAGAGGAGGGCTGCTGATGGAGGCGTTCTCATTTGGCAGCTACTATCCCGGGGATAGCGCACTGCATCGTCTGGATCCGCGCACTAAGTTGTTCCTAGGTTTCGCATTTCTGATCACTGTGCTCACCGTCGCCGGCTTCGGCGGGCTGGTGCCGGTCGCAATGTTTGTCGTGCTGGTCTATGTCATGGCCCGGGTGCCGTTGCGTCGGGTCCTATCGTCGATGGCGCCATTGCTGGCGATTGTCGTGGTGGTCGCGGTGCTTAACCTGTTTTCCGACCAGAGTGGCCGCATCCTGTGGCAGCTTGGCTTTTTGCAGGTGAGCGAGGGCTCGCTGCGTTCTGCGGCGTTTACGGCGTGCCGCCTGACCCTGATGATGGCCGGCATGAGCGCCATTACACTCACCACGCCGACGCTCGATCTCACCGCAGGTTTTGAGCGTTTGCTCGCACCATTTGCGCGCGTGGGGCTTCCGGCGCACGAGCTCGGCATGATTATGGGTATCGCGCTGCGGTTTATACCGCAATTTGCCACCGAGATGAAACAGACGGCCGATGCGCAGGCAAGCCGCGGCGCGCGCGTGACGGGCGGTCCGCTCGGCGGTGTGCGCATGCTCGGCAGCGTGGCGATTCCGCTGTTCACCGGCGTGTTCCGTCATGCCGAGACGCTTTCGGCCGCCATGGATGCGCGTTGTTATCACGGCGAGCAGGGGCGCACGCGTCTGCATGCGCTTACGTTTGGCCGCGGGGATGCACTGGCCGCGGTGGCGATGGCGCTGCTGGTGACATGCGTTGTCGTTATCAATCTTCAACTCTTCTAAGCTCGATTCGAGCGCAAGAAAGGGGTCTCTATGACCGACATCGATCGCACGGCTCAGCTCGAGCGCGTCTGCTCGTATCTCAGGCGTATTCCGGCGTGGTATCTTGCCACGACCGATGCGAGCGACGGGCATCAGCCCCGCGTGAGGCCGTTTTCGTTTGCCATGGTCGATGACGGCAAGCTGTGGTTTTGCACGTCGCGCGACAAGGACGTGTGGGCGGAGTTGAGCGCGAATCCCAAGTTTGAGGTATCGGGCTGGAAGCCGGGGGAGTGCTGGATCGTGTTAACCGGTGAGGCCGCGCTCGAGGACGATGCAGTCGTGAGCGACAAGGTGCGTCAGGCGGGCTTTAGGCACATGGTGGGCATTGGCGAGCAACACGATAGCGCCAACGACGGCCGCCTTGCATTCTTCTCGGTCCGCAACATCGCCGCGCGATTCTGCGATATCGACGGCAGCGAAGAGCGCCTCGAGCTCTAATTTCCCAAATTGACTACCCATTGCAAAAAGACTGGTCAGGCGACAGGAGGAAACGTGGACGGATTGAATACGGTGCTGGAGTATCTGACGTCGGTGCCTGCGTGGTATCTGGCGACGAGCGTGGACGGGCAGCCGCATGTGCGTCCGTTCTCGTTTGCGCAGATTCAGGACGGCAAGCTGTGGTTTGTGACAGCGCGCACCAAAGATGTGTGGCAGGAGCTTCTGCAAAACCAGCGCTTTGAGGCCACGAGTTGGTGGCCGGGCCATGGTTGGTTGATTCTGCGTGGGCGTGCGGGGCTGGAAGACCGGGCTTCGAGCGAAATGCGCGAGGCCGGATGGAAACATCTTGAGCGCTTGAGCGAGCACTATGAGGGGCCTAACGACCCCACGCTTGTTTTCTTTAGCGTCGAGGATCCCGAGGCTTTTATCTGCAATCACGACGAATGGGTGCCGGTCGAGCTCTAACCAGCTGGCTCATCCCAACAACTTGGTTTTTCGCATGGGCGGGCCCCGTATTGCCTGACGCCGTTAGGAGCGCCGGGCAATACGGGGCCCGCTCTATTTGTCAATTCCTTCAAGCGAATGTGTCGGGAATGTTTCAATGCATGAATATGCAAGCTATTTACGTATTCATGCATCTTTTGGTGCTAAAGTTTCAACCCACTTCATAACGACCGCTGCGAAATGCGCATCGGTGCATAAATCGCAGGCAAGGAGTCTGATATGTCTTTGAAGGTTGGAATCGTCGGCGCGGCTGGATATGCCGGCGCCGAACTCATTCGCCTCGTGCTCGGTCATCCCGAGTTTGAACTTGTTGCCATTACGTCCAACGCCGATGCCGGCCAGCCACTGTCCGCGGTGTATCCGAGTTTCGCCGGCGTAAGCGATCTTGTCTTCACGACGCATGACGCCCCCGAGCTCAAGAACTGCGATGCGGTCTTTTTGGCCGTGCCGCACACGGCTGCCATGGCACAGGTGCCCGCCCTGCTTGCCGCAGGAGTCTCCTGCATTGACCTTTCGGCCGACTATCGCCTGAGCGATCCGGCTACCTTTGAGGCCTGGTATGCCGCCGAGCATACGAGCCCCGAGCTGCTCAAGACTCGCGCCTTTGGTTTGCCCGAGCTGTTCTGCCAGGACTTGGAGACCGCCGCATCCGACTATGCTGACGGCAAGTCCGTGCTGGTTGCCTGCGCCGGTTGCTATCCCACCGCAACGAGCCTTGCTGCCGCGCCTGCCGTGCGCGCCGGCTGGGTTGCCCAGAGCGGCCCCGTGATCGTCGACGCTATCAGCGGCGTGACGGGTGCCGGTAAGTCCTGTAACGCCCGCACGCATTTTTGCAGCGCGGACGAGAATCTGGAGGCATATGGCGTGGGCAAGCATCGTCATACGCCCGAGATCGAGCAGATTCTTGGCCTGACCGACCGCATCGTCTTCACCCCGCATCTGGCACCGCTCAAGCGCGGCCTGCTCTCCACGGTGACGCTGCCGCTCGCGCCGCAGGCTATCGACACGCTGACCCTTGAGGACGTTGTCGACCATTACAAGCAGTTCTACGCCGGTCGAACCTTCGTGCGCGTACTCGATGCCGGCCAGCAGCCCAAGACGGCTTCGGTCGTCGGCACCAACGCCGCCCAGATCGGCCCCGCGCTCAACAAGCGCGCGGGCGTTCTGGTGGCTACGGGCGCCATCGACAATCTGTGCAAGGGTGCAGCAGGCCAGGCGGTCCAGTGCGCCAACATCGTCTTTGGTTTTGACGAGCGACGAGGCTTGCCCACAGTGGCGTGCCCGGTGTAGCACATTCGATTGTTAACGATTTGGTAGTCGGGCATCGAGTGGGGCGCCACTTTTAAGCTGGTCTCATGATTGTGACTGGTGTGGCGCACCAACCGATGCCCATTTTTTATTTGATATAAGGAGTCGTGGGGACGATGAATACCGACCTGATTGATATCAAGATTCGTGCCGTAGAGGGCGGCGTAACGGCGGG
>CAJLAN010000114.1 GCA_905204635.1 uncultured Collinsella sp.
CGCCCACATCGGAGAACTTGTACCGGCTGTAGACGTGGTGGTGCAGACCGGTGGGAACGAGCAGCTTGTTGAGCATGCCATAGATAAACAGACCGACGTTGCCCGACTCCTTAATAATGCCGGCAACGGAGGAGATGGCGCCCTGAACCGGAGGCCAAACGATGCAGAAGCCAGCGCCCATGATCCAGGAAATGATGATCATGATCAGGAACGGAAAGCGAACGCCCGAGAACATCGAAAGGGCAATGGGGAACTGCTTGTTCGAGTACTTGTTGAACACGGCACCGGTGATGCAACCGAGAATGATGCCGCCAAACACGCCGGTATCGAGCACCTGAATGCCCATAACGGTGGCCTGGCCGGTTCCGGTAAGGCCGAGCATACCGCTCGCATCGGCAAGAGAGCCGGTGGCGTTGAGCACGATGTTGTTAGCCTGCAGGAACAGGAAGAACGACATCAGGGCGATCAGCGAAGCATGGCCCTTGTTCTTCTTTGCCATGGCGCCGGCGATGCCAACGCAGAACAGAATCGAGAGGTTGTTGATGATAAACATCAGCGACTGATAGACAACGGCGCCCACAAGCTGGAACGGACCGAAGCCCAGCACGGGGATCATGGCGCAGATGGTCTTGTTGGTCAGAATGATGCCCACGATGAGCAGGATGCCGGCAACCGAGAGATACATCATCGGCTGAACGATCGACTTCGCGAACACCTCCAACGGCGCTTTGAAATTGAACTTCTTTTTTGCGGTCATAGCGGTACTCCCCTTCCTTTTCCGCAAATTAAGACAGATGTGCCCTGGGCAAGACCGTAAGCCTTGCCTTATACCAATCGATGTGTGGGCACGTTATGCCTAGAGACCAGGTTCTCCAAGCAGGTTAACAATGTGATATGCGAGATAGCTCTTCTCGGCATTGGTAACGACAACGTTATAGGTAGACGACAAGTGAGCGGCTATAGCGTCCGCGCACGAGAATGCGCACGGATACGCCGTTTCATCGATTCGGAACAGTGCGTCTCCGTTGATTTGCCCTGCCGTAGGATCGAGCGCTCGCTGTGCGAAAAACTGCAGGTGACGAACGAAACGTTCGTAAGGCAGCGAGGTGTCGTCGAGGGTCGTGGCATAGCGCTCAGAAACAATCGCGAGCACGTCGCGAACAAGCTGGACCGAAACGATCAGACGATCAGAGCGTTGCGGCATGGTGGCGTTGACGATATGCAAGGTAATGAAACCCTGCTCTTCTTCGCTCATCTGGATGCCCATATACTCCTTGATAATCTGCAGCGCACGGCCCGCAAGTGCATACTCCTTGCGATAGAACTGCTGGATCTCGAGCAGCAACGGATTCTCACAGGGGACGCCCTTGCGCTCGCGCTCCAAAGCAAGGCTGATATGGTCTGCGAGAGCAATGAGAATCTTATCGTTGATGTCGGCATTGAGCTCTCGACGAAGCATCTGAACGATTTCCTCGGAAATCACGAGGTTGACGGTGGGGATGGACTCCAAAAGATGTGCCAAGCGGTCGATCGTACGCGAGTCCTGAGAAGTTCCCTCCTGCAACGCGTAGGTCTTTTCGATCGACGCCTCGTCGATGGCATCGCCGGCATGACGGCCAAAGCAGAGGCCTCGACCGATGACGATGAGCTCGGAGCCATCGTCCGAAGTGACCATTGCGACGTTGTTGTTAAAAACTCGCTTGATAACCACGGTACCCACCACAAGAATTTACTCGGAAAGCCAGACGACAGGCTCTTTAACAGCAACAGGGCCGGAAGCATGCTCACGAAGAGTCGAGTTCTCCGAACGCTCACACACGATAACGAAGACCGTGGGATCAAAGCCGGCAGCGCGAACCACGTCGAAATCGACCTCGACGAGGGGCTGGCCCGCGTCGACATGGTCACCCTGGGCAACAAGCGCATGGAAGCCCTTGCCCTCAAGCTTAACAGTGTCGATTCCGATGTGCAGCATCACCTGAGCAGAGCTGTCGTCGGACATGATGCCCAGCGCGTGCTCAGTCGGAAACAGCGCCGCGACGGTGCCGGAAACAGGAGCGCACACCGTTCCCTCTTGGGGAACCACGGCAACGCCATCACCCACCGCACGGCTGCTAAAAGCGGGGTCATTGGTTTTTTCTAGATTAACAAGCTCGCCGGAAACAGGGGCGAGGATTTCGAACTCGGAAGTCGCAGTCGCCTGCTTATCCGAGCCACCCATAAGGCGAGAAAAGAAACCCATGGTGACATGTCCCTTCATAAATATAGCCCAACCAAAATCAATCGAATGCGCCCATTGAGACGCACCCGTTCAAAGACTTTGGTTAGGCCCATGTCCGAGGGGACTCGGTAACCTTCCGCATTTCTTTTTACGGGGGTTATTGTAGGCAACAACAAAGCCAGAATAGTCATTAGGGGGTGCGGTATTTTTTCTTCGATAAACGGTATTTAAGCGGCACTTAGGGACGTTCCTTTTCTGCCGGCACTCGGGAACACTCCTCACTCTGGTGCATTGGGGACAGGTTACTTTGCACCAATCATGAGTTGCGGTGAAATAGGGACTGCAAAGCCGCTCAAAAGGCCAAAACAGTCCGTATTCCACCGCAACTTCAAGACGTTGATGCAGATTAACCTGGCCCCATTGCACCAATTTCGTATGCGCTAGATAAAGAGCTCGCATTCCTTCCGCACGACGCAAACCTTGCTCAGCATCTGGGAAACAGCGGATAGCTTGTTGGGATCAAGCTTGCGAGCGCCTCGCGGACATACGGCGATGCAGCGCATGCAGGAGATGCACGCCTCGCCAGCTGCTCGCTTGGGGTCGCCCTTGTCGATAGCACAAACGGGGCACGCCGCGGCGCATGCACCGCAGGAGACGCAATCCCCTGTTGCCTCGGGTGCCATGCGGCGACCTCCAGCTTGTTTATAAGGACGATTGCCGGGGATAGAGGGCTCGGACGCATCCTCAGCCAACAGCTTTTGCTGAATTTGCTGCGCAAACTCTGCGAGCTGCGCCGCATCCTGCGCATCCGGTCGCCCAGCAGCAAACTGACGAGCAACGGAATGTTCTGCAATGGCTGCAACTGCCGCGATCACCCGGAATCCCGCATACTTCGCAACGTCCTCCAGCTCTACGAGCGTGTCCTCAAACGCGCGGTTTCCGTATACACAAACCAAAACAGCCCGAGCCCCGTTGCCGCGCACCATGCCCAACCGGTCAGCCACCACAGCCGGGATTCTACCGGCATACGCCGGCACAGAGATTACGGCCACGTCGTCCTCAGTCATCGAGACAGCGCTGAAATCTAGCCCGCTATCGGTCAGATCGACGGTAACAGTATTCTTGTCCAGCGCTCCAGCCACAAGGCAAGACACCTTCTCCGTTCCACCCGTCGGACTAAACACAATTTCGAATACGCTCATCTAGACACCCTCCCCCTACGCTCAGCAACGCGTCAAGCCGTTTTCACATCCAGCCAGAGTATACGGCACGTGGGGTCCCCGTTTTAATGCACCAAGCACCCCAATGCACCCACCCTACGCTGTCTGCCTCTTCATTTTGCATAAATTATGGTACAGATTGTATATATTTACGGAATACCGCTGTGTTCTCCTGAGGTACCCCATCCTGGCCCGTGCAAAAAACGGAGTATTCTGCAACGTGACCACGCTAGCACCGCCGCGGGTGGGCAAAACTGTAGGGCGCCGTATCATTCTAAGTCCCGACATGGCGAAAATACGCGCCCCTGCTCCGGAAAACGGCGAAATCTGACTCAGAACGCTCGCCAGGGATATCCGAAGGCCACCGTTGGCGACGTCGAATCATATGCAGACAACTCGAACTGCAGAATACTCCAAAAAATGCACGGCGGGGCGGCTACCACCCTGTCGGAAGGCTGGTTTCGCTACGATCGAGCGTCCGGCTGGGTGCTGCGCGGGCTCGATGCGTCGTTTTCGACTGGCGCGGTGCATGCGGTTGTGGGCGGTAACGGCTGCGGCAAGTCGACGATGCTTTCGGTGCTGGCCAAGACTGCCAAGCTGCAGCGTGGTCGTATGGTGCGCGGGGCGGCCTCGGCTGCGCTGCTGCCGCAGAACCCCAAGGCCCTGCTGGTTGCCGAGACGGTGCGCGACGAGCTGATGGAATGGGCCTCGACCTGCGGATATGACGAGAACTTGGCGCGGGAGCGTGCGGCGAGCTTGGGGTTGTCGGGTCTGGATGGACGCCATCCGTACGATCTTTCGGGCGGGCAGCGTCAACTGCTTGCATTGGCAAAACTGCTGCTAATCGGCCCCGAACTGCTATTGCTCGATGAGCCCACCAAGGGTCTAGACCTGTTCAGCCGCCGCATTATCGCCCGCGCCCTGCGTGGCCATGCGAAGGCTGGCGGCACCGTCATCACGGCTACGCACGATTTGGACTTTGCCGAGCAGGTAGCCGACGACGTCGCCATGATGTTTGACGGCGAGATTGCCTGCATGGAGTCCCCGGCCGACTTCTTTGCCGACAACGTGTTCTATAGGGCGTGATGGGATGACGGACTGTCGTTTCTCGCGCTTGCTTGCAAAACTGGAGATCCCGCTGTTGTTGGCGGTGCCGGCGGTGATGGCTGCGGCGTTGCTGTCGGGTGTTGAGCAGGCAGCATTGGCCATGCTGGTTGTGGTGGCGCTGGTGCTCGCGCTGTTCTTTGCGGGTTACGAGGCATCTCGTCCGGGTTTGCGCCAGATTATGCCCACGCTGGTTCTGGCAGCATTGGCCGCGGCGGGGCGCATCTTGTTTGGCCCCATTCCCGACTTTAAACCCGTGAGTGCCATCGCCATTATCGCCGGGGCGACACTCGGTCGTCGTAACGGCTTTATGGTCGGTGCGTTGGCGGCGCTGACCAGCAATTTCTTTTTTGGGCAGGGCATGTGGACGCCGTGGCAGATGTATGCCTGGGGGCTCGTGGGATACGTTGGCGGTGCGCTGGCGCATGCCGGCGCTTTTGATCGCGCCGATGGCACCGTGCGTATGCCGGCGCTGCTGACCTACGGCTTTGCTTCGGGTTTGCTGTACGGCGTTGTGATCAACGCCTACGACATTATCGGTTTTGTTCAACCGCTCACGTGGGCGGGTGCCATGGCACGTCTTGCCACGGCAGTGCCGTTCGATATCACACACGGCCTCGCGACCTGCGTGTTCTTGGCTGCCTTGTACAAGCCTTGGTGCCGTCGCATTAACCGTGTCGTCGTGAAATACGGGCTGTAAGGCATTTCGCGTTCCCTCACGAACTTGCGGTGGAATGGTTCTCGTTTTTGGCTATTTGCTGCCCAAACAGGAACTATTCCACCGCACCTTATAGGGGGAGAGGGGCCACATAATCTGTTTTCCTCTGTCCCCCCAGGAATTACTTGGGGCTAGAGTTCTAGCGTGAGGGTGACGGGGCAGTGGTCGCTGCCGAAGATGTCGCCGCGGATGCCGGTGTCGCGTACGTTGTCGGCGATTGCGTCGCTTACCAGGAAGTAATCGATGCGCCAGCCGGCGTTGTTCTTGCGGGCATTAAAGCGGTAGCTCCACCAGCTGTAGACGCCCTCGACGTCGGGGTTTGCCGCGCGCCAGGTATCGGTAAACCCGGCGTTGAGCAGCTCGGTAAACTTGCCGCGTTCTTCGTCCGAAAAGCCTGCGTTGCCGCGGTTGGACTTGGGGTTCTTAAGGTCGATCTCCTCATGCGCCACGTTAAAGTCGCCGCAGGTTACGACGGGTTTGCCGGTCTCGCGCTCGAGTCCCGTCAAAAAGCCGCGATAGGCATCATCCCAGGCCATGCGCACATCGATGCGCGCGAGCTCATTTTGGGCGTTGGGCGTGTAGACGTCGACAAACCAAAACTTGTCGAACTCGAGCGCGCAGACGCGGCCCTCGGTTACGGCTTGGG
>CAJLAN010000115.1 GCA_905204635.1 uncultured Collinsella sp.
GGAAAAGCTACTTAGTCCTCGAGAGCCTTCTCGATGCGGCTCGTGACGCCCTTGAGGTTAAGACCGACGACGTACTGCTTGATCGGGCGCTTGATGTGCTCGATCACAAAGCGCTTGCCGTCGATGTCCTGGGCAGCGAGGTTGCGATAGAGCTTCTCGACCTGCTCCTTGACCTCGGGATCGTTGAACGCATAGTGGCCGGAGACATCCAGGATCTTCAGGCTGAGCTCATCGTCGGCAAGGATGTCATCGACCTGCAGGTTGACGTCGTCGCCAGTCATCCACTTGCGCCAGCGCTCGGTCTTGATAGCCTTGACCAGCAGCGTGTGATACAGGTCGGAGGGGTCATCGCACAGACCGTTGTCGACCAGGATCTGCTCGGTGGCGCAGAGCTTGAGGTAGGCGCGGGTCTCCTCGGTGCCATACTGCGGAGCGACGTTGGAGGCGGTCACGTGTGCCGGGATGTGCTCGAGCAGCGTCGCGTCGTCCAGATAGTCGGCGTTGTGCTCCTTCAGGCCCACGCCATAGCGCTTGGCCATATCGGCAAGCTCGCGGGCGTTCTTGAAGTTGTAGTGACCGACCTGCTCCGTCCAGCGGGTAAGGGTGCCGGTCTGGCCGACGATAAAGGTGGGCATGGGGCAGCCGCGCTTCTCGAGCTCGGGCTGCAGCTGAGAAATGAACTCCTCGTACTTATCGGTAGAGGTCAAGCCGCCATTGGTCTCCTCGGTACCGACCTCATAGGCGACCTCGGGCAGGTTATGCTCGCGACGGTACTGCTCAAGGTAGTCGATAAGATCGATCGTGCGGCGAAGCACCACGTCGAGCGGAATAACCTTGCCGATCTGATAGGGGTCCTTGGTGGGGTCGACCATCAGCAGGTCAAAGCCCGCCTCCATGTCGGCGACGAAGGACTTGCGGGCGAGCTCCATGGCCTCGTCCTCGGGCAGGTGGGCGTTACGCTCCTCGTCGCGCTGCCACGGACCGCCGTGATCGCGGCACAGGTAGTACGGACCGGTGTAACCCACCTCGTCGGCAACCTTCTTGATGTCGGCGGCAAAGCGCGTCTGGTCCCAACCGTTGACGTAGCCGGCGCCCATCTCGTCCATATCGACCTGGTTGCGGCTGGCGATAAACATGGGCGGGAAATCCTCGTCCTTGGCAAGCTCGAACACGGCCTGAATCAGGTTGGGGCTCATGGGGCCAATGCCGACCATGGTTGCGTGATCGCCGCTATCCTGCAGCTTGAGCATGCCCTGAACGGCCTGACGGATGGTGAGGTTGGACATTTTGTTCTCCTTCTCCAGAGGATTTTTGACAAAAGTTCCCTGGGACCCAGATGTGGGCCCTATCAGTACGGATGGATTTTGTTGTGTAGGGGCGGTTGTGCGGAGTCAAATCCATCCCTCCGCACAACCGGAGTCCTTAAAGGTTTACTTGGCCTGCTTATCGAGCGTGGGCTTCATGGCAATCAGGATTGCAGCGGCGACCACGGCGCCAATCACGATGTCCAGGCAGAACAGCGCGACGTTGTTGGTGGCAAGGGCGACGATAAAGCCACCGTGCGGGACGTAGCAGTCGATGCCCTGGAAGGCGGCAAGTGCCGCACCCACGGCAGAGCCGATGCAAATGCCGGGCAGGGTGTGACCGAGGTCCTTGACCGCGAAGGGGATAGCGCCCTCGGTAATACCGATGCAGCCCATGAACAGCGCGGAGATGCCCATCTGGCGGTCAGCGTCATCGAACTTGTTCTTGGCGATGAGCGCAGCGAGGCCACAGGCGATCGGGGGAACGGCGACGGCGACGCGGAACATACCGTTAGGACCGTAGATACCGGAGGCCATGATGGCCATGGTGAAGGTCGAGGCGGTCTTGTTGATGGGGCCACCCATATCGAAGGCGGTCATAACGCCAATGACCAGACCCAGGACAACTGCGGAACCGCCCTGCAGGCTGCCGAGCACGCCGGTGAGCCAGTCCATCACAAAGCCAAGCGGCGTGGCCAGGATGTAGATATAGGCCATGCCCAGGACAAGCGAGGTCAGAATCGGGATGATCAGGATGGGCATGATGGTCTGGATGGTGTTGTTGACCTTCCAGGTCTTCATCCAGCGGACAAAGTAGCCGCAGATGACCGCCATGATCATGGCGCCCAAGAAGCCGGTCGAAACGCTGTTGCCGTTAGGGGTAACGACTGCGTTATTGACCAGGTAGCCCAGGACAAAACCGGGGGCGAGCGCGGGCTTGCCGGCCATCGAGTAGGAGATGTATGCCGCAAGCACCGGGATCATCATGGAGATGCCGGCCATGCCGATGGTGTTAAGGCTCACCATCAGCGGGTTCGTAACCTCCATGCCGTTGGCGCCGGCGGTACCGGATGCCAGCGAGAAGGCAAGAAACACGCCGCCGATAACGACGATGGGGATAAAATAGGAAACGCCGGTATTGAATGCATTGAGCAGCGTCTTGCCAGGATCGGCAAAGATAGACTGCTTGGACGCCGGTGTCGGGGCCTGCGGGGCAGCGGAGACGGCCTTCTTCTCTGCCTTGGCCTCGGCCTTGGGCGCGTCAACGGCGCCACCCGTCGCCTTGATGATCTCAATGGCCTGGTCGATGATCTTTACCGGATCGGCGATTACATCAGAGGTGCCGACCTTCAGGAACTTGCCCTCGGCCATCTTCTGCTCAAAACGGTCCTCGTTCTCGACACCCACGTCGACGGACTCCAGGACCAGGTCGGCGGAGTCCACGTCTTCCTGCGTGAGCTCATTCTCGATACCCAGGCCACCCTGAGCCTCGACCTTGCACTCGATGCCACGGGCGGCGCATTCATCCTGAATCGCCTTCTGGGCCATATACGTGTGGGCGATACCCACAGTACAGGCGGCAACGCCTACGATCTTCATTGCTTCCCTCTTTTCATAGAGTTGCGTGCGCAAGACACCGTTTGCGGAGGCCTCCGGAGCATCCCCTGCCGTTTGGACTTGCTGTCTTTTCGACAAGAACAATATAGGTGCTCGTTTTTCTTAATGCCAGCTTATTTCGGTAAACGCGCAGGTCAGAGCGTTGGTTATGCGATTTAGTTATGCGTTTAACCAAAAATGAATCCTGCGATTTTGCCCTCGATTTCAAAAGTCAAGAAGTATTTGATTTTCTCGGTAGACGGCAGATGCGCATGCCGGTCACAAATTTCGACCCCACCCGTATGCCGCATTTGTTGCATACTCATATGAAAGGAAAAAGCCGCTCACCGAAGCGTATCCTTCACCAAGACTCAAAGTCATCATGTTGGAAAATGCTCATCTGTCGGAAGGAGTCGCTGTGGCAAAACAGCGCGTTACGATCGCAGACGTCGCTCGAGAGGCGGGAACCTCGACGGCAAGCGTCTCGTATTACCTCAACGACAAACGAGAAAAGCTTAGCGAGAAGACGCAGAACAAAATCGCGCGCGTCATTAAGGAACTCGGATACGTTCCCAACGCCCAAGCGCAGACGCTCACCGGCAAGCAAACCCACGTCATTGCCATCATCATTTTGGATAACACCAACAAATGGGCGGGGCTCGTTCTCAATGGCATGGAGCAGGTCATGCTCCCCGCGGGCTACCAGACGGTCGTTTGCACGAGCAACTTTAACCCCGAGACCGAGCTCATGTACGTCGACAAGATGCTCTCGCTGGGCGTCGATGGCTTTATCATCCAGCCCACGGCAAACTTCAAAGCCGTGCATGACCGCATTAGACGCGCCGGCAAGCCGGTCGTCTTTTTCGATGCGGCCATCTATAGCCCAGGTACCAGCTGGATCAAAACCAACCTTTACGACGGCGTGTACAACGCCACACAGGCACTCCTCGACGCCGGCTACGAAGATTTCTTTTCCATTGCCGCCAACATGACCGAAATGCGCACCCGCATGGAGCGTTTTCAGGGGTATGCCGAGGCGCTGGCAGCGAACGGGCAGCTCTACAAAGCGATTCCCATCGATCACAACAAGCCGTCAATCAACGAGCTCACTGAATACTTTAAATTCAAGTTCAATCCCGCCAAGCGAACCCTTATCTTCGTGCAAAATCAGTGGGCACTTCCCCGTGTCTACAAGGCCCTCCAGCCAATGGCCCATCTGCTTCCGCAGCAAATCGGCCTTTTGGGACTCAACTGCGAAGACTGGACTAATCTCACCACACCGACCGTCTCCACCATCATCGAGCCCGTCGACCAAGAAGGTCGCGAAGCAGCCGAGATGCTGCTCGCCCTACTTGACGGAAGCAGCGAACCCGGCGAGCAGCGCATTCTCGAGTGCAAGCTCAACTGGCTCGACTCCACCTCGATCTAGACCGCGGGACAAATGAATCAGTAGCGTTTGTCTCAAATCTTAAGTATTTGTTCGACAGAACGGCCCTTGCCGGCTCCTGCTAGACTGGTAGATTCCCAACCGTCCATCCAGGAGCCTCAATGTCGCGCAAGTCCGCCTACAAGCAAGCACTTTCCATCGGCACTGCCATGGTGCTGGGGTTTGCGCTGTTCACAGGGTCGCTCGACGGAGCGCCCAAGTTGTTGTCGCCGCAAAGCGATGAGCAGGCGGCAGCTCTGGCCGAGAAGCAAAACGAGAGTCCCAGCCGCACCGACGACGAGGCGGACTTGGTCGCCCGGCTCGAATCGGGAACAGCGAGCTCCCCGGACTCTCAAAATAGCCAAGACTCTGGCGATGGCTCTGAATCCGTCGCAACCGACGCCGGTGACGCTGCCTCCGCGGAAAGCGCCGCCACCCCCATCAACGAAGTCGAAAACCCTGACCTCAACCGCGCCCGCGGTGTTTATCTCAGCAGCATTCCCGACTACGCCGGCAACCCCTACGTTGCCCTTCGCGCCGACAGCACGCACCCGTTGGGCATGCCGTCGTTCACGCTCGATGAATACGATCGCGCCACCGAAGAGGGCTGCTTTAAGAAATTCTCCAAGCTCGATAGCCTGGGCCGCACCCGCAAGGCACTCGCCTGCGTTGGCCCCGAATCGCTCGGCCAGGGCAAGCGCGGCGATATCTCGCGCATCCACCCTGCCGGTTGGCATCAGCAGCGCTACGACTTTATTCCAGGCCAGAGCCTCTACAACCGCTGCCACCTCATCGCCTGGTCGCTCTGCGGCGAAAACGCCAACCGCAAAAATCTCCTCACCGGCACGCGCTATCTCAACGAGACGGGCATGCTACCGTTTGAAGAGCAGATTCTCAACTATATTCGCGATACGGGTAACCATGTGCTCTACCGCGTCACGCCCATGTACAACGAAGAGGAACTCGTCTGTCGTGGCGTACGTCTGGAAGCACAATCGATCGAGGACCACGGCAAGACCCTGTGCTTCCACGTGTACTGCTACAACCTGCAGCCGCACGTGCAGATCGATTACGCCACCGGCCGCAACCAGGCATCCGGAGACTAGTGCCGACCGCGCCGCCCGTAACCCAAAAACATGATCCGTTTTCCTCCGTCCCCAGGGGATCAAATAAGGCCGCCCCGGTTACCCAGGACGGCCTTTTCGTCAGCACCTACATTGCAGGCAAAACCACACGTTACTTGGCACGGCCCTCCTCATAGCGCTCGACCAGCTTGGCCTGAACGTCATAAGGCACCTGCTCATAGCCGGCGGGCTTCATGGTAAAGTCGCCCGTGCCGCGCGTGATAGAGCGCAGACGCGTCGAATAATCCGTCAGCTCGGCCAACGGCGCCTGGGCAATGACCACGGTATCGCCGCGCTCATCGGTCTCCATACCCGTCACGCGACCGCGCGAGGCCGAGATGTCTCCCATCACGGCGCCGGCGTAGCTCTCGGGGATAGTCACCGTGATTTCCTCGATGGGCTCCAGCACCACCGGGTCGGCGTCGGCGCATG
>CAJLAN010000116.1 GCA_905204635.1 uncultured Collinsella sp.
CGCAGGAGCCATGCAGCCTCAGGCAACCACAGAGCAGCAGGCGCAAGCCGGCGCAACGAGCAGCGACACAGGCAAGGCTGAAGACGGCACCAACACGAATGCGGCAGCAGATACCGCAGAGGACAGCACCGCAACATCCACCGGTACCAGCGGAGTCAACACGGAAAGCGCTGACGGCACCACCGCCACCATCCCCACCACGTCACAAACCGGCTACGCCCACTCCGCCACCGCAAGCCAAAACGGCGTCACCTTCACCGTCTCGTGGAACGACACCCCGGCGGGCACTTCGACGACCTTCCACGTAACCCAGGCCAACGGCTCGTCCCAGGCCAAGGCGCGCATGGACGTGCCCACTTACTGGGGCGGCGGCAGCCACGAAAGCGTCTGCGACCCGTCGCGCGCGGCATGGGGCAGCTACTACAACCTGGGCGCCACCGGCCACGACTTTACCTTTGACTTCACGGCGTCGGGCACGTACCGCATCTACTTCTACTTTATGGACAACGACAGATGCGACTCCCAAAACGACAAGGGAATCTACTACCTGCGCACCACGGCGGAGGTGACCGTAAACGACGCCGCCCGCCCGAGCGTCACGCAGATCGTCAACAACGCCGTGGCCCAGTGCGGGCAAGAGACAAGCGGCTCGGAATACGACATGGCGCTGTGGCTCCACGACTGGACGCTCGACCAGCTGGAGTACGACCACAGCCTCAACTGGTGCTCGGCCGAAAGCGGCCTCACGCGCCACCAGGGCACATGCGAGAGCTACCAGCGCATCTACTCCAAGCTCCTTGACGCCGCGGGCATCGCCAACGGCCGCATCACCGGCAACGGCCACACCTGGAACGTCGTAAAGATCGACGGCAAATGGTGCCAGATGGACCTAACCTGGGACGACACCAGCGACAACTGGTACGGAGACCTGGACCAGCGCCATCTGTACTTTGGGCTGACCGACGAGCTCATGGCAATCGCCCACTCCGACCACACGGCAAACTACCAAAAGGACGGCTACGCCTACCGCTCGACCGACCTATCCAACAATTACTTTGTGCGAAATGACAAGGCCGATGAATGGGCAGAGAAGTATGCCGACCGCATTGGTATACCAGTGTGAAATATAGACTGTCAACATCAGTTAAAGAAAGAGCCTGGCCCCATTTCATTGGAGTCAGGCCCGATTTGGTCTCTTGACAATATCCTGCTCATATTAAAAAACCGGAAGAGAAGTGCTCCATTCGCTATGACCTCAACGAAATCATTTGATTCTTATCGTTTACCCTGAGATGGCCTTTTTGTTTTGGAACCACTACCAAACTGTTTGATCTTATTGGCGCAAAGCTCTGTTAGTGGCTCACCGATTGCTGCTTTGTAATTGAAACCAAGAAGTTGCATGGTTCGGAGGGTATCAGCGGAAATTAGCTGACGAAACTGGTCAAACGCCATCGCCGTTGCGTTAGGCGAAGATGGTTCTTCGCCATTCGATTGCATTGAGACAAATATCTCCAATACACGAGCTATGGTGGCATCGAGGCTCTGAATATCGTCATCGCTAATCTGAACACGCTCAAGCTCCGCCTTATACGCTTGAGCGATTCTTAAAGCCTCAGAGCGCTCTTCAAGAAGCTCATCGACGAGTTCATCGTATGCGGCACGCACTGAAGCGGCGTCCTAATCCCTCTTAATTGCCTTAACCTTTGTCGCAACAGCAGAGGCCGTACCTTTTGCCGCAAGAACAGCGAGAGAACTACCAAGATCGACTAAAGCCTGCGTTGTATATGCATCCATAGCTCACCTTTCATTGTTTAAACGCTAGCCTATTTTGATACAAGGGTGGCGCAACATTCTTAGCGTCAAAATAGATGCCGTCACCCGTTTTGATATGGCGCAACCATATCAAAATCAATGGGAAGGCCGAGTTCATAGTGGCTAAACGGTGAATCATCGAGTTCATCAAGAGCACCATCTCCCCGACGGACCCAGGATTTTCCCTTTGCACATACAAAGGCAATCTCGACCAGCGGATGTCGATGCATTCCGTAGAAGCCGCCCATATCGATAGCTACCGAATGAAGTCCCGGAGGAATCAAATCGAGTATCTTCCTGTATTGATATGGGGATTCCAAATCTTCACCCTTGCAGCATCCCGCTCCATGAGTAACGACAATTGTCGCAACTACCTCATATACGGGAAGATCACTGTCGTTGCGAATCGCAATGCGCGACTCACCAGTGGAATCTCTTTCGAGCCATGCAGCAATTGAAGATGGCTGCGCTAATTTCTCAGCCAGTTCCTGACGCTCGTCTTGTTCATTCATATGCCTTGTGTCGCGCAAAACAACATATACCGTCAGGCAAAGTGTAACAAATGCACAAATTACTTGAACGACAGCACAAAAAGCGACCATAAGCAATAACCTTCCCTCGGCATAGAATGAAACCAAGACTCAGCCCACTGCTTACACACTGGCCGTTATTCGAAAAGCAAACCGTCAAGCCAAGTTGTTAGATATATCACAATCTTGATGCTAATAATTTAACAAGCTCATCCGATGGTCCGTTTTTTCTGATGCGGCTGTAATCTCTCACATCAGTTAAGACTAAACCGCCTGCAGACTCACAGAAAACAGCATGTGAAGGTGCGGTATTGACGCTTGCCTTGATGCTAGATTTATTTTGGCGTAAAAGAAGTGGACGGCAAGAAGGCTGTTTCTTCTTTTTCCGATAGCTTCTCTTGGTGCATGCCATCATGAACCTCCTAAAGGCTAATCACGCAATAGCTTTTGCGCAAAGAGCGTGATTAACAATATCATGAAGCAATAGGTAGAGATTTACATCAGCAATTCCGAGCTTATTTGGCCTGTTAGATGTTACATACAAGATTCCCATAATTGAATTATTCGAACCGTCTCGGGCAACAAGTCTAGAAATCATCATGCAACGATCATCGGATCCGAAATGTTCGGAATTAACGTCGTTATCCAACTGTCCGCAGTCTCTGGCTTTTTCAACATCGGGACAAAGTATGACGATATCATTTGACAGCTCTTTTTCGTGAAGCATAATCACGAGCTTGCTATTCATTGAAAGAGGCCGGGAATGTTGAAATCTCGTTTTATTCAATGCCCCTCCCCTAGCCACCGTTGCGTAGCCAACTTCATGATCCGATTTTCCGGGACGCGCAAGCCTGATGGCGCAGCCTATTCCGTCTTTTGGGCGAAAAATTGAAAAACAGGAAGCAACGCCATCGCAGCAGACAGTTGCCAATTCACGTAAATTAACATCAGGATTTTGAGTCTGATTCTCAACTTGGTAGTTAAGGCTCTGAAGTTCGTCGAGCACATTCACATAGCGAAAGCCCTGCCTAATTGAATGCGCGGCAATCCAAATTGCCACCAAACAAGTTACGATAAGCGAAAAAGTAAATAATTCTCTAGTCGCATAAGTTCCAAGGTAGTCAAGGATCCAAGGAAGTTTTCCATCTGTTAATAGCTTTTCTGCAAAAAGAGTAGGCAGCCAAACAAATATCCCACCGAAGCCAATTTTCTATAGGGCGTCCAGAATCACTAGAGGCATGCCTCTGTTGAGTCCTACACTATAAAAACGAAAACAGGAATACTCGCGCTTCCCTCGTCTACCGTAGTTCAACCAATCATCAAAAGAATATCTATCAATCATGCATCGCCTCCCGCCACTACAATTTACATTAAAGCATTGTGAGGTACTCCCCCAGCTCTTCCTCCCAGTCGGGCATGTGGAAGCCGGCAGCCTCGAGCTTGGACAGGTCGAGCGCGGAGTGGACCGGGCGCGGGGCCACGGGGCCGGCGGCGCCGGCGTAGTAGTCGGCGGTGCTGACCGGGACCACCTTGTCCCCGTTGCCGTTGGCGGCCTCGAAGACGGCGCGGGCGATGTCCGCCCAGCTCTTCACGGCACCGGAACCCGTGCAGTTATAGGTGCCGTAGGGGGCGTGCGTGCCCAGCACGTGGAAGATGGCCTCGGCCATGTCGCGCGTGAAGGTCAGGCGGCCCAGCTGGTCGTCGACCACGGTGACCTGCGTGAGCCCGTCCTCGGGGTCGGCGACGCGGTCGGACAGCCCCTTCATCGTCTTGACGAAGTTGTGCCCCTCGCCGATGACCCAGGAGCTGCGCATGATGTAGTGGCGCGGGCACCCGGCCACGGCGATGTCGCCGGCGGCCTTGGTCTGGCCGTAGACGGACAGCGGGCTGAGGGGCTCGTCCTCGTCATGCACCTCGGCGGTGCCGTCGAAGACGTAGTCGCTGGACACGTGGACGAGGGTGATCCCGTGATCAGAGCATGTGCGGGCGAGGAGGGCGGGGCCGGTCGCGTTGGCCTTCCAGGCGGTCGCGCGGCCCTCGGCGGTCTCCGCCCTATCCACGGCGGTGTAGGCGCCGCAGTTGATCACGGTGCCGTAGAGCGACCAGTCGTACTGTGTGTAGGCGTCCGGGTCTGACATATCGAAGGTGTCGATGTCGCAGAAGTCGAAGTCCTTGGCGACGCCGCGCTCCTCCGCCAGCCTGCGCACAGCATGGCCCAGCTGGCCGTTGCAGCCGGTGACGAGCGTCCTCCTGGGCGCCATTGGGACGACGTCCCTGAGCATCGGGTGGTTCAGGTCCGCCTCGGATACAGTGGCCTCATCGAGCGGGATCGGCCACTCGATGGCGAGCTCGGGGTCGGCGAGGTTCACGAAGGTGTAGGTCCTCTTGAGCTCGAGCGACCAGTGGGCGTCCACCAGGTAGGTGTAGGCGGTGCCGTCCTCCAGCGCCTGGAAGGAGTTGCCCACGCCGCGCGGGACGTAGATGGCCCTGGACGGGTCCAGGGTGCAGGTGAACACCTTCCCGTAGGTCTCGCTGCCCTCGCGCAGGTCCACCCATGCGCCGAAGACGCTGCCGCGCGCCACGGAGATGAACTTGTCCCAGGGCTCGGCGTGGATGCCGCGGGTGACGCCGCGGCTGTCGTTGTAGGAGATGTTGTTCTGGACGACCCTGAGGTCCGGGATGCCCAGGGCGGTCATCTTGGCGCGCTGCCAGTTCTCCTTGAACCAGCCGCGCGAGTCGCCGTGGACGGCGAGGTCGACGACCTTGAGGCCCTCGATGCCGGTCTCGGCGACGGAGAGGTCCTTCTCGAATGCGATGTCTGCCATGTGGGAAAAGCTCCTATCGAAGAGGTTGGATAACCGGGGGCGCCCGCGGTGCGGGATGCCGCGCAGGCGGTCTTACTGGCCCTGTGCGCGGTACCTGGCCTCGGTGGCCTCCTTGGCCGGGCGCCACCAGGACTCGTTGGCCACGTACCAGTCGATGGTGGCCCTGAGGCCCTCGGCGAAGTCGGTGTGCGCCGGCCTCCAGCCCAGCTCGCGCTGGAGCTTGGTGCTGTCGATGGCGTAGCGGCGGGCGTGGCCGGGGCTGTCGGCGCCCCAGTCGAAGTCCTCGGGGTCGCGCCCCATGGCCTCGAGGATCATGCGCAGGACGGTGATGTTGTTCTTCTCGCCGTCGGCGCCGATGAGGTAGGTCTCCCCCGTGCGGCCCTTGGTGAGGATGTCCCAGACGGCCGAGCTGTGGTCCTCGGTGTGGATCCAGTCGCGGACGTTCTCGCCGCGTCCGTAGAGCTTCGGCTTGACCCCGTCGATGATGTTGGTGATCTGCCTGGGGATGAACTTCTCCACGTGCTGGTAGGGGCCGTAGTTGTTGGAGCAGTTGGAGATCGTGGTGCGCAGGCCGTAGGTGCGGGTCCAGGCGCGCACGAGCATGTCGGAGCTCGCCTTGGTGCTCGAGTACGGGCTGCTCGGGTGGTACGGCGTCTCCTCGGTGAACTTCGCCGGGTCGTCGAGAGCCAGGTCGCCGTAGA
>CAJLAN010000117.1 GCA_905204635.1 uncultured Collinsella sp.
CCATTGCCAACCATAATGGCAACCGGCGTGGCCAGGCCCAGCGCGCACGGGCAGCTGATCACCAGCACGGCGACGGCGGAGGTGAGCGCTTCGTTCACGCTTCCGGTCAGTGCCGTCCACACCACGAAGGTCACGGCCGAGATCATGAACACCACGGGCACGAACACGCCGGCGACCTTGTCGGCCATGCGGGCGATGGGCGCCTCGGTGGCGTTGGCGTCCTCGACGAGCTGGATAATCTTGGCGAGCGACGTGTCGGCGCCCACGCGTGTGGCACGGAAGGTAAACGAGCCGGTGCGGTTGACAGTGGCGGCGTTGACGGTGTCGCCGGCGGTCTTCTCCACGGGGATGGACTCGCCGGTCAGTGCACTTTCGTCCACGGCCGAAGCGCCCTCGAGTACCACGCCGTCGACAGGGATGGACTCGCCGGGGCGCACACGCAGCACCTGGCCGGGCAGAATGGCATCGACGTCGACGGTGGCCTCGGTGCCGTCCTCTGCCACGACGGTCGCGGTCTTGGGCGCTAGGTCGATGAGCGCCTCGATGGCGCCGCCGGTCTTGGACTTGCTGCGCGTCTCGAGGTATTTGCCTACGGTGACGAGCGACAGGATGGTGCCGGCGCTCTCAAAATACAGATTGTCCATGCCCGTCATCATGGCCTCGTGGACCTGACCCGCGGCTAGCTGGTCGGCCATGATAAACATGGCGTAGAGCGACCAGGCGATGGAGGCGGTGGCGCCCACGGCAATAAGGGCGTCCATGGTAGGCGCGCCGTGCGCGAGTGATTTAAACCCGTTGATAAAGTACGCGTCGTTGACGTAGACGATGGGAATGAGCAGGACGAGCTCGGTGAGCGCGAGCGTCATGCTGTGGGTGTGGTCGGTGAAGATGCCGGGCAGCGGCCAGCCGAGCATGTGCCCCATGCCTATGTAGAACAGTGGGATGAGGAATACGATCGAGACGATGAGGCGGGTGCGCATGGCAGAGGCGGCGGCCTCCAACTTTTTGGTCGGCGACTCCATATGGGCGGCGCCGGACCTGGCTTGCGCACTTCCGCTTTGGACAGCGTCGGTGCCCGTGCTGATGGGCGAGGCCGAGTAGCCCGCGCGGTCGACAGCGGTGCAGATGTCGTCGGGGGAGACCTGCGCAGGGTCGTAGTCCACCAGCATAGAGCCGGCGAGCAGATTGACCGCGACGCTTTGGACGCCGTCGAGCTTGCTCACGGCACGGTCCACGTGCGCCTGGCAGGCGGCGCATGTCATGCCGCCCACGTCGAACTTATCTTGAGCCATGGCTTCTCCTTTCTGTAGTTCGGTGTTGGAATTGTTAACCTGCCGATACTATACACCCATACCCCCTGGGGGTGTCCAGTACAGAAAGAAATGTATGACATTTCGTTACAGATGAGGGTGGTTGCCGGGTTGGTGCACCATCCCCGCCCTTCGTCTCAATCTGTAACATCTAGCCCAGTTTTTGCCGAGCTGCTGTTACAGAATGAGACAAACTCTCCGGCGGCAAATCAATATCTGTAACATCTAGCGGGGAAAATGACCTCTAACTGTTACAGATTGAGATTTTGTTTTGAGAGGTTTGAGTTTGTCTCCATCTGTAACAGTTAGACCGGTTTTTGGATTCCAGATGTTACAGATCGAGACGAACCTTCAGCAATAAACTCAATGTCTCAATCTGTAACATCTGGCGGGAAATATGACCCCTTACTGTTACAGATCGAGACAGACCGTCCGCGGCCAACTCAAATGTCTTGATCTGTAACATCTAGAGAGGTTTTTGACCCCTTACTGTTACAGATTGAGATGTTGTCTCGCGGGATTGGGGTTTGTCTCGTTCTGTAGCATCTAGACCTGTATCTGCCGAGCTAGTGTTACAAATCGAGACAACTGCCGGGGAGGGGTCCCGTCACGGCAAGACGCCCGCCGCCTAGATACAGAACCCGGGAATCACACAGGTTAGCTTGTTTGGCTTTTCCGCAGGCGTTGCGTACGTAAAGACGTCGCCGTCGTGGCCCACACGGTTTATGTAGAGCGTGCCTTCGGTCTCCGATGAGTCGGGGCTCACCGTGCGCTCCCACCAGCAGGTGTCCTTGCCCTTCCACTGACGGACCATCGTCTCGTTCGTGGAATACGGGCTCACCTTGAGCTCGCGGAAGAGTTGGTACTCCTTGCCCTCGCTGTTGTAGATGTCTGCCAGGTAGTGATAGTCCTTGGCAAACGAATCGGGCGGTTGCGTACCGCACAGCTCGACCATGGCGGGCAGCCAAAGGGTTGCGGGCAACTCGCTCAGACACGATGCACTGTTGGCGGCGCCAGCGTTATTCGAGACCTTTTTGACAGATTTGATGAGTGCGCGTAGCTCATTGGGCAGCAGCTTAAGGCCGTCGCCGTTGAGCCATTCCCGCAGCTCGCAATCTGCCCAGCCGGCGCTCGGCGGTTCAGCTGCAGCGTTGCGCTCGGCAATACCCGCGTCGAACATAAACGTCAGCCCGGCCTTGCCCGTACCGTCTAGAAGCTCGTCGTGGCGGATACCCACAAGCTGCGCGCCAACCTGCAGCCCGTTGGTGAGCGTGACGCGCTTGGTACACGGATAGGGGATACGCCCATCGGCATCGAGCAGGTGATAGCGCTTGGCAATCTCGCGTGCCTCGCTACGGGTCTCGGCGGCCTTAATCTTGAGCGAAATCTCCTGCAGCTGATCCCAGGTGTAGTCGTCAAGTGAACCGCGGATGCCATCGAGGTAGTCGGGGATGCCAAAGCCATGGGTTGCCGCGCCAATGACGCCGAGCCCCGCAACGACTGCAGCGACGCCGCCGATAATAAAGCGACGGCGGGTCATGGCATCGTTCCGGGCCTGCTCCAGGATCTCTCGCGCGCGCTCGCCGGCGACGTCGACCTTAAGGTGCGTACCGGAGTCGATGTCGATTGCGGCGTCACTGCCCGCGCCTTCGCGGCCCTCGGATTCGGCATCGGTGAGGTATGCCGAGAGCACCTCGAGCATCTGCTGCTCGGTGGGACGATCGCACTGCTCGACTGAGAGACCCTTCATGATGATTTTGACGAGCGCTTCATCGCCCTCGCAGCGCGGCTCGAGCGGTGCCGGCTTGGTCTTGGTCTTTACGAGATAGAACGAGCCGGTTGCAGCGGCGTCCGTCGACTCAAAGTCAAACGGTTTGCGACCGCTGTAGAGCTGGTACAGAATGCTCGAAAGCGCATAGACGTCGATTGCCGGCGAACGGCGAAGGGCCGCGATGCCTTCGATATCCTGCGTGAGCATCTCGGGCGCGGCGTATGCGGGTGTGGCAAAGCGCCAGATGTCGGCGCGCCGGGTGATCGTGTCGTCGCCGAGAGCCATGGTCGCGGAGCCCATGTCGATGAGGCAGGGGTCAAAGGAACAATCGGCAATCTGCTGCTCGAGCGTTCGGCTGGAGGTGCGGAACATGATATTGGCAGGCGACAGGTCGCGATGGATGACCGGATTCACGAGGCCTTGGGTCATCAAGAGCGCACGAAGCACGGCGTTTCCGACGGCGGCGACCATCTGGGTGGTCAGCCCGCCCGAGGCGTCGTGCGGAAGCAGGGGCAGCGCCTGCTTGAGCGAGGTTCCCTCGACCCACTCCATGAGGATGAGCGGGTCATCCTCGCACGATCCGTAGCCATAGACGCGTGGAAATCCGCGCAGGTGCGAGACGGTACACAGATGACGGTACTCCTCGAACAGCGCGGCGGTGTTGGCCAGGTGCGCTGCCGATTGCTCGGCGGAGCGGTCGGGGGCTTGGCCGGAAAGGATGGCGTTGTCCTTGAGTAGCTTGACGGCAAAGACCTCGCCGCTCGTGTTGGTCGCGCACAGCACGTGCCCGATGTTGCCGTTGTTGCAGTGGGCCGTCTGGAGAATAAGCGTCATAAACCGACGCTTGGCGTCGTCCTCGGCGCTGGGGTCGACCGCCACGGCGGTATCGAACGTATCGAGACGGATGAGTTTGTCGCCATAGGCGCTATCGGTAGTATCCATGGCGATCCTTTGTCTGGCATGGGTTGCCGCACGTATACGTGAGCAGTGCGAATATCGGTAAAGCACCATGATAGCCGCACTGCCCACGTATACCGCCGAGTATTGTCGTTTACGACGCAGAAGGTAGAAGACGAAAGACGGACGGCGACCGTCTTTCGATCGCCGTCCGTGCTAGTCCACAATGACAAGGAATGTCGTGTAGAGACCCAGATGGAGCCTGTCGCTGTTGGCTATTTCCACCGGGGGATAGATCTTGCCAGGCTCGCGTTGGTCGCGCGGCGGCTCAATCACAATATCGCCGTCGCCTGCACCCGATTCGAGTACCGTGCCGTTGGTTGATTCAAGGCCCTGGGCGTACCAGTGCTCACCCTCAAGCCAAATGCGAAGATGCTCGCGCGATGCGTCGGCGCCCACATCGGTGATGCTGGGCGAGGTTTTGGGCAAGGACCCAATCACGGTGCCGTGCGGATCGCGTGTGAGGGGATGGATTTGCATGTCGGCGCAGTTGTCGGCATGGGTTCTGAGCAGACCGAGGTTGGGGGCGACGGTGCGCGGCTGCTCCAGACTGCTCATAAAGCCACGTCCGACGGTAGTTTCGGTGGTGCCAAAGTGCTCGCCCGTCTTGCTGTCGCAAAAGCGCTCGACGGTGGCCACGCCCTGAACGGGATCGGCGAGCGCCCCCGTTGCCACAAAGAGCATAAGGTAAAGCGTGCTTTTCTCGCGCACGGCATTGCCGTCAAAGTTGTCGATGCGATTGAGGGCATTTGCATATAGGCGGCTGTCCAGCTTGTAGCTGGCGAGAGCCGACATCATTTCGTTGGCGGCCGGACCGCGATAGTGCTCGGCGATTGCCCGATAGGCGGACTCGCCGCCGCCGAGCTTGCTGCAGATTGCCGAGGAAAGGTTGAGCGTGGTGACGGTAAAGTCGCTGTAGATGGAGGGCGCGCACTGGTCAGGCTTGCGATGGACGATGTAACGGGTGAGATACGAGCGGTTGGAAGAGCATTTCTCGAGCAGGGTACTGCCGAGATAAGAGTTTCCATTGATGAGCATTCGGGCGATCTCGAGATGTTTAAGACCGCCGAACGAGCGAATATCGTTATAGAGGACCGAGCAAGGCGTCTCTGCTGCCACGGATACCTCCTTTGATTGCTTCCTAGCCAATATGGCGATAGGAATTAATGGCTCCCAGTGGGCGATGTATTAAATGGCTGCGCAATATATAGCGTAACCAAAGCAACATTATAGGCCACATGTTCGAAATTGCAGGAAGACTGAGAGATTTGGTTTGGACTGGACGGAAATCCCCCTCTGTCTTGATCTATAACAATTTGGGCCGATTTTACTCGGTAACTGTTACAGATTGAGACGTTTGTGAACTGTGTCGACCGTTTGTCTCGATCCGTAACACGTAGAGGAAGATTTGCCCTGTAGATGTTACAGATTGAGACAATCAGCCAGCCCCGCCCCGTCCGCCTCGTCATCTGTGGTTTACGTGGGGGCATACGGAGTGCGGGTATACTAACCGGCGGCGAATCTGCTCCATCGCTTAGAGCTGCTGCGTCTGGACGGCGCGTGATAGGGCTGCCAAAGCGATCGCCAGCGTGCTGAGCAACGTCCTCTCTGTGCGCACCCGTTTTTGTATGTATTAGCGCACTACCAAGCACGCCCGCGCGGCCGCATGCCGTGCCCATAACGCGTGCAGATAAGGAACAACGACATATGCGTAATTCTGTATCTGACGTCACCGACGCCGAGATCCTGGACGAGGCCCGCGAGGCCATGACCCAGGCTGCCTTCGATGCCGCCGATGAGGCCAA
>CAJLAN010000118.1 GCA_905204635.1 uncultured Collinsella sp.
ACGCAGTCGCCGGGCGAGGAGCACATCCTGCCACCTAGCTAACGCTCATGCGGCCTATGCCCATGGACTGTGCCACGTGCCTCACTTTCCTCGTAATCACGCCGTCGGTCGGCATCTCAGACGCGGCGGCGATGGGGCGTTAGGAGCAATATATAATTGAATCAAAAGCTGGCGAGGAGGTCTTGCGTGGAGCATAAGAGCGAACGTCATATGAGGGAAATACTCGTTCCCCTTGACGATAACGACAACATGCGCATCGAAGAAGAAAACGCGAAGTTCTTACGCAAGGTCTTTGCTAGTGCACATATTAATGTCTTGCTGGGCTCTGGCTTCTCTGGAAGTGTGGTTCCCGTCCTACAAGGACGGGAATCTTGGTTTCAGGCGGTTGACGAACACATGCGCGATTGTCCGGGAAACGAGAGGGGAATGTGGCTCTCGGCACGGGCGCTCTTGCGGGCGGAGTATTTCAAATCCATTATGCACCCCCTTCGCGAGGCGCATGCCACTGAGCCGCAGAAAGCGTTTGTTGCCTCGGCGTGTAGGCTCATCGAGAATCGAGGTACGACAACCCTCCCGAAACGCCTGAACTTCTTCACGACAAACTACGACCCGTTGATAGAGCTCTCACTCGAAAGTCTCGGCATTCCTTTCAACGACGGCTTTGTTGGGCGGGGAAAGCCGCGGTTCGACCCCTCTGCATTCAGCCGGCTTATGTGCGAGCAATCGCTTTTCATGGAGTACACCTCGCAGGTGACGACTGCTAATGTGCTGAAGGCGCACGGGTCGTTGACATGGCGACGGGTAGGCGAATCTGATCGCAAAGAGGTTGTGTACTCAAACGTCGAGAGCACTTTGGACGATTGCGTCGTGGGTCACGATGGCGTTCTTGACCTTCCTGCCGTTTCTGAGCTGGCCTCGTTGGTGAAGGACCCGTGCAACGCCGCGTCGTTACAATTGTTCAAGGAACTTGTCTCCGGCCTTTCCGTTGACGATGTGGATTTGCTCCAAGCATTCGGGAAGAGCTATGACTCAACGCTTTGTATCGTGAATCCTGCCAAGCGGAAGTTTGAGGAGACCGTTCTCGAGCAAAGCTACTACGATTTGCTGCGCATCTACGCCAACGAACTTGACCGCAACAACGCGCTGCTTCTGGTGTTCGGGTTTTCGTTCGCCGACGAGCATATCCTTGAGCTCACAAAGAGGGCCATACGGTCGAACCCGAAGCTCATAGTGCTGATTTCATGCCACACTAGAGACGACGCCGCCTGGTATCGCTCCCTGTTCCCCAATGCTGACAATGTCTATCTCCTTGTTCCCAGGGAAGACAAGGAGATCGGATTGGGTGAGCTCACGGAGGTGCTGAGATGCGTGGCGAGGTGAGCGGTGACCTCCTCCTGATCGGGGAGGTCACCGATGTTCGCGGCACCAAGGTCAAGGTGAAGGTGTACAGCCAGGCGAACGAGGCGAGCGTCTTTTACCATGGCGAGCTCGTGCGCGGCGTCTCCGTTGGCGGGTACCTCCGTTTGCCTTGCGGCTACGACGATGTAATCGGAGTAGTCGAAGGGGACTACCAGCAGGAAAGCAGAGCTGTGGCTTCAAAAGGGGCCGATGGGCGCGAGGCGCCGGGCTCGTACCTTGAACGCTACGTCGACGTTTCGGTGTTCGGCAGTTTCTCCTCTGGGAGATTTAACCGCGGCATTGAGGTGCTGCCCTTGGTACGTTCGAAGGCGTATCTTCTCTCGCCCAAGCAGCTCGCGGCCGTGAATTCGCCCGTCGAAGCCACCGGCGCGGGCTTTAGGGTAGGGGAGCTGGTCGGGCATGACGGGGTCGACGTGAGACTGCCGTTCAATGCGCTGTTCGCGAGCCACATTGGAATCTTTGGGAACACCGGCTCGGGCAAGTCGAACACGCTGTGTCGACTTTTCACTGACTGTCTCGGGCAGCGTGCCGGATGCGGGAGCAGCAAGTTCGTTTTCATCGACTTTAATGGCGAGTACACTGCAAAGGCCGTATTGTGTCATGACAAGGAAGTCTACGGGCCAAGCACTAGAACGGGAGCCGGCGCCAAAATCCCCGTTCCACCTGGCTTCTTCTTTGATGTGGACATGTGGGCAATGTTGGCCAAGGCGACCGAGAAGACGCAACGGCCGTTTTTGAAAAGGTGCATTCGCAAAGCCGGGGCGATTTTGGAAATGAGCGACCCCGGTGCCTACCTGCGCGGCATGGTCAGAAAGCTTCTGGAAGACTATTGCGGCTGTGGCCCCGCTTTCGATGAGCAGCGCGAGGATTTGGTAAGGCTCTTTTCACTTGTCCCCGGCGTAGATGTAGGCAGCCTGGAAAGGGCGATTGACTCTATTGAGGTTTATCAGAAGTACAACAATGCGCTCCACAAACGCGATAGTGGGAAGCTACTTTACTCGCCCGCCGATATGCCTGAAGTTTTCTCCGATTTATGCTATGAGAGCATGGACTACTCATCGTTGGCTTCTGACAGGCCCGCGCTGCTGGAATTCATCGCGCGATATCGGTTTATTGAGGCGGTTCGCTCTCATACGATCACTCGTGAGCATATTGCGCCCTTGATACAGCGTTACTCGGCAGAGCTGAGGGAGGCTTCAAAGCTCTACGAGCCTTGCATCAGCGGTTTCAAATCCGATGTCTCCGTCATCGCGCTTCTCAACGTTAACCTTGAGCAGAAGAAGATCGTTCCGCTCGTCGTGGCGAAGACGCTCTATCAGTTCCAGAAGGAGCGCGGGCAAAACGAGCGTGGAAGCAGTGCTCACCTGGTCATCGACGAAGCACACAACGTCTTGTCGTACTCGTCGCAGCGCGAGAGCGAGAACTGGCGCGACTACCGACTTGAGACGTTCGAGGAAATCGTCAAGGAGGGGCGCAAGTTTGGCATGTACCTCACCGTGTGCAGCCAACGGCCGGCCGACATATCGCCTACGATTCTCTCGCAGATGCACAACTACTTCATCCATAGACTCGTAAACGACGAGGACCTGAGAGCGATTAGCAAAGCTGTTTCGTTCATCGACAGCGCAAATGCGAGCATGATTCCCGTGCTTCCGCAGGGGTGCTGCATAGTGAGTGGCACGGCGACGACGTACCCGGTGCGTGTGCAGGTTGACGTCCTTGAACTTGAGAAGCAGCCTATGAGCTTCGACAGGGATCTTGCGAAGGCTTGGGGCGTTGGATGAAAGAAGTGGCTGAGGTGAATGACGATAGTTTTGCCAAAATGACTGCCGGGTTGGTGGAGAGACACCCTGCGCTCTACTATCGGATGGTGCTGGAGGATTCGCATATTCCGCTCCATGCCGTGAAGAGGGGTTTCTTCGGTGATACATTCCTCGAGGTCTTCCGGCAATACAACAATGCACTCTTCGATTCGGTCAGGCTGATGATTCGCTACGAGAAGTCGTTGATGGCATGGGGGGAGATTGTCGCGGGGGTCGACGACAAGGTTCTAAGGGACACATTGGTCATGGATTACGTCCATCCGGTGTTCATGGTAGCGTGCGATCTACCCAACGTGTTCAAAGACCGGCTTGTCCGTGGGTGTGTCAAACTCTCAACGGTCGCGAAGGGCGACTACTCGTATCTACAGGAACGCAGACGGGACTGGTATGACGCATTCCGGAAGAAGTGTGTTGATGTTCCGCTTGGGATGAAGGTGTGCGATGTCGTTGACGACGATCTCTACAAAGACGCTGATGCGACGCATTTCCGGGAGTTGCACGGCTCTAGCATGCATGACTTGTCGCAGAGTCTGGTGAGCGGGCTTGAGCAAACGGTCTCGGTGGACAATTGCATTACAATGCAGACTTATATTGGAGCTTTCGACCTTAACAAGGAACTTGAGGCCCTGGACAGGCAGAGGCGCAGAATCCAGAAAGCGTACCTATTGTTCGGGGAGTACGGCGATGCGCTGTACGAGGGGCGGTCTAGTAATTAGGGCGGTGGATTGTTGTAGGAGGCTGGAATGGATAACGTTGGGCCGGGGGAGCTGGAATCATAGCGAACGTCAAAGATAGCGAGTCTCAACACTTGCCTCTGTATGATCCAGACGATTGCGAACGTTTTCCGACCTTGGATGTTTGCGATGTCTGTCAACGGGGACGCCGCAAGGCGCGACATGGGTACCGTCAGGTACCGACAACAGTGCAGGCTGCGCCATGTTGACCTCCGAATGCATCCTGACCGACGGGCTCGTGTCCCTCTTTGGGCATAGGGTCCTCGACATGAAGCTGTTCCGTGGTAAGGAACTGCTGAACCGGCGTACTGCTCGTCACAATCATCGTGTTGGGTCCCTCCTTCTCGTAGCGCATTCGTAAGCCGATTCCTCCTTTCACCGACTGGCAAAACGATTTACACCTAATTGTGGACACTGCCCACGCGATTTCTCTTTGCCCCCGCATCGATCTCGCTAAACTAATAGCTGCTGCTACCAGGGCATTTTCTGGTGCACATTCTATTGGCTCCTGCGAAGATCGGAGCGGGTATGTTTGCTGCAAAGGCCTACACCAGCCGTCATTACATTGCGATTGTTGCCATGGCCTGCCTATGCGCTTTGCTGGGCGGGCCTTCTTATGCCGCGGGCGCGGAGAGCCTCATCATCGCGGGCGCGACGTACTACGAGCCGGGCGTGTCGGGCCCCGGCTGGGCCTGGACCGATGCCGACCACCTGGAGCTTAACGGCTACGCGGGCGAGGCCATCGGCGCCGAGGGCGACCTGGTGCTGACGCTTGCCGGGCAAAACTCCGTGACGGAGTCGCATGCGCCCGATGCGGACATCACGCTGAGCGGCATGGAGGTGTGGGGCAACCTGACGCTTCGCGGTACCGGGACCCTGACGGCGACGGGCTCGCAGTGCGGGATCCACGTCTCGCAGGCGCTCGTGGTGGATGGATGCACCGTCGATGCCCGGGCGGACGGGGCCGATATTACGGATGAGGCGGTCGCCGGCGTGATCGCAGGCGACATGGCCGTGCGCGGCGGCGGGCGCGTCGTTGCCGCGGGCGCCGGGTCCGGGGCGGGCGTGCGCGCCTACGGCGTGTATCTGCAGGACGCGGGCCTTGGCGATGGTGCGGCCGGCCGGCGGGTTTCCGCCGATGCATCATGCTCGATGCCACCGGTGCCGACAGCGGTGTTGCGTGCGCGGGCGGGTCGCTTGTGTCTGCGAGGTTTGTGACGCCTGCTGGCGGGACCTTTGGTGCTAGTGGCGTGGTGAATGCCTCCGGTGCGGTGGCGCCGCATGTGGTGATTGAGCCCGATGCGGCCACGCCTCCGGCGGGGGCGACCGATGGAGACAACGTGCCTGGCGATAGCTCGAGCAAGTCTCCTGCCGATGCTAACCCCGCTGCCGGAGAGCTCACCACAGGGCCCACGGCAAATCCGGCGCTGAAACCCGCGACCGCGACAACCAAGACAACAACGACAGTAACCAAGACCACGGTGTCCACGTCCTCCAGGCCCAAGACCGCCACCGCGACCACTGCAGCACTCCCCAAGACCGGCAACAGCAACTGGATCGCCGCTTCCGTGGCGCTTTTCCTGCTTGGTACAGTACTTCTAGCTGCCGCATGTCGTTGTTGAGATGGCTGCCATTTGGAAGAAAGGGACATCCACAAGGTATAGCTATTTGCTTATTTGTTTATAGGCGCCCAATTATCGAAGGCGGCGGCCATGCGGACGCAACAATGGGCTGAATCATGACAACGAGACCCGGGTTAATATACGCGAGAAAAAAGAATTAACAAGAAAGTGGGGCAGACCACAAGCAGCAAAAAGGGCACCGGGACCTATGTAGGCTCCGGTGCCCAAGCGCAATATCGG
>CAJLAN010000119.1 GCA_905204635.1 uncultured Collinsella sp.
TGGGCAGGCTATCTACGGCGCTGCGCAGGGTCCGCGGTGCATGTGGAATATACGCGCCGTCGTGAATGCGACCGTCGCGGATGGTCACGGCACGGTCGGCCTCGGCGGCGATGCCGGGGTCGTGTGTGATAAGCACGATGGTTTTGCCGCGTTTCTGGAGCTTATGGAAGGTCTCCATCACAAGCGCTCCGGTAGCGGAGTCCAGGTTTCCCGTAGGCTCGTCGGCCAGAAGGATAGCCGGCCGGTTGATGAGGGCCCTGGCAATGGCCGCCCGAGAGCTCGGATATGCGGTGGTCCCAGTGGTCGACGGGCAGCGTGACAGCCTGCAGCGCATGCACAGCGTGCATTTCGCGCTGGCTACGGGGCACATTGGTGTAGGCCAGCGGCAGCATCACGTTTTCGATAACCGACAGGCGCGGCAGCAGGTTGAAGCTCTGAAAGACAAAGCCAATGCTCAGGGCGCGAACTTCGGCGAGCTCGTCATCGTCAAGCTCGGCCACGTTGAGCCCTTGCAGGTAGTAGCCGCCCGCCGTCGGCTTATCCAGGCAGCCTAGGATGTTCATGAGCGTCGACTTGCCCGAGCCCGAGGGGCCGGTGATAGCGACGAATTCGCCGGGATTTACCGCCAGGCTCACGTTGTGCAGGATGTGGGCGCACCCCGCCTCGCTCTCAAAGATGCGGTGCACGTTGCGGATGTCGATAACGGGACGCATTACATGCCCTCGTCGGCAGACATACTGCCCGAATCCGCGCCGTAGCCGCCGTCAGCCGTTGCGTCCGCTCCGGTGTCCATGACGAGGGTGTCGCCATCGCGCAGCTTGGTAACCGGCACGTTGGGGTTGATCTCGTTGCCCTGGTCGTCGCGCTTGACCTGTGTCTTGCCGACTACGGCTTCGTTGTCGTTTTGCGTCACGACAGTCACCTTCACGCGACGGGTCTGCTTGCCCTCGTCATCGGTCGCCACGTTGACGTAATAATGTTCGCCGTCTTCGGTCATGAGCGCCATCGTCGGCACCATCACCACGTCGTCGAGCTGCTCGGTCACCACCGATACCTCGGCCGTCATGCCCGGCTTCAGGCGCGCGTCGGGCGCCTGAATGAGAATGTCGACGTTAAAGGTTACGCTGCCGCCGCCACCGTTGGCGGCGTCGGAGTTTGCCACCGATGCGATAGCCGTGACGGTGCCCTGGCTCACGATATCGGGAAACGCAGGATACGTGACGTTGGCGCTCTGCCCAACGGCGATCTTGGCGATGTCCTTTTCGCCTACCTGCACGGTCACCTTCATCTTGGATAGGTCGGCGATTTGCATGCACTGCTTGCCGCCGCTCGTATCGCTTTCGCCCATGATCATGCCGCCTGTTACCGTGGCGCCCACCTTGGCGTTGAGCTCCACGATGCTACCCGAGCTCGGGGCCGTGACCGTACGGCTGGCTGCCTTGGCGTTCGCCTGATCGAGGTTTGCCTGGGCCGATGCGAGGCTGCGCTGTGCGGCCGATACGGCGTTTGTGTCCGCTGATGCGGCGGTGATGCCAGCTGCTGCGGAAGCTCCATCATCGTCCGTCGTTGGGGTGGCCTGCGCGGCAGCGGCGGCTTTCTGCGCGTTGGTGAGGTCTTCCTGGGCGGCTGCAACTGCACGCTGCGCCTCGGCAACGTTGCGATCGAGCTCGTCGTTTTTAATGGTCATAAGCACGTCGCCCTCGTTAACGGATTGGCCCGGCTGAACGTTGATCGAATCGACCGTGCCGTCGACAGAAGGGGAGACCACTGAGGACGAAATGGGTTTGAGCTGGCCTTTCGCCTCGACCGTTGTGGTAAACGTGCCCTCGGTCACCATGTCGGTCACAGGCTCGCTAGCGCCCTGTGGCTGCGCATTGATAACCAGGGTTGCGACAATGGCAATGAGCGCGATGGCACCCACGACGCCGGCGGCAATACCGCGTCGAATCAGCTTTTTGCGCCGACGTTCGGCACGTTTTGCCTTGAGCTTGGCGTATCCCTCTTCATCGGAAATCTCGGCCGCATCGTTCGCGCGTCCGTTCTGCTTATCGGCATGCACGTTTGTAATCAGAGGAATCGTTTCGGTGGCACCTTCGGGCGTGTGCTCGGTATCATCCGGGCCCGGGGTAATGGTGGGGACATTCGGCATAGCGTCTCCTTTATAGAAAGAACCTCGATAATTATATGCGCCCACCGGTTGGGGCGGGCGCATAGGACGGTTTCTTTCGGAACTGTTAGATTGGTCGCAGCGGTTCCACGTTGTAGGAATGCGCGCGTTGCACTACGAGTGGACAACCACGCACAGGCCGACTTTGATGCAGTCGTGAAGTGCCTTGGCGTCTGCCAGGCGCAGGTTGATGCAACCGTGGCTGCCGCACCACTTGTACGACTCGGCATTATCGAAGCTCTTGTCGTTTTGCCATGTAGCGTCGTGGAAGCCGATCATATTGCCCTCGAACGGCATCCAGTAGCTCACCGGGCTCTCGTATTTGGGCTTACCGGTCTCGGGGTCCTTGGCTCCGATCAGGGTGCTGCCACCGTCGTTGCTGTTGATCTGCCACACGCCCTCGGGGGTGGCGTCTTCGCCCGGTTTGCCGGAAATAAAGTTGGCCTCCCACACGATATTGCCGCTCTCGTCGTAGTAGCGCGCGTGCTGCTCGGACAGGTCGACGTCGATATACGCCTTCCAGTCGGGCTCTCCCTTTGCGGTAAAGGTGTCAGCCTTCTGGGAGTACTTGATCTCGATATCGCCGGTCTGCTTGTTGTTAATGGCGTCCTCGACCTGCATGGCGAGCGAGCTGCTGTCGATGGACCAACCAAAGTCGCCGCCTTCGACGGCGCACTGCTTGCCATCGGCGCGCGTCCACCAGCGAGTGGAGCCCACGGTATTAAAGCCGTTGGCGAGCTCGGCTGCCCAGCTACTGATCTGCGACGTATCGAGCGTGGGGTTGGCCGGATCGGCAAAGCTGATCCACTGCAACACGGAGCTGCCGTCGACCTTGCCGGCATCCTCGCCGTTGAGCTTGAGGGTCACGTTGACGCCCAGGAAGTTGTTGGCGGCATCACATGCGTCCTGAATCTGATCATCTGTCAGCGTTCCATTGAGTGGCTCATAGGCATCGTTGCCGAGCTTGGAAAGATCTACGGTCTCGGCCAGCGAGGCAAGCTCGAGCTCGGCATACTTAATGACATGCTCGCGGTTGATTTTTTCGTTGGAGCGCGCCTTCTCGACGGTAAACTTGCCGGCCTGCTCGTCATAGGAGCTATTGGCCTCGAACGTGCCCGAACGGCCCTCGTTAAACTCGTCGATAGCGGCGCCCAGGTCCTCCTCAAACTTCTTTTGGTCAAAGGTATCGGAGAGCATGGACAGGTCGACGTCTTGATCAAGATCGACTTCGTTGGAGGTAGCAGTTGTTTTGGTCTTGCCGCTTAAGGATTCCACAAGGCGGACCGGCCAAATAAAGGCTTCGTTGTGGTTGATGATTTCTTTTGCAGCAGCTTCACCGTCGACGATGGGTTCATCGGACTCGGGCTGATAGGTCCAGCTAAAGTCATCTCCTGTCACGGTGAGTTTATAGTGCTTCCATGCCGAGTTGACCTTGGTGGCGGCAGACGACGCGTTGGAGAACGAGACGTCGACGCCGGCGACGGTGGTGTTGGGGTAGGCTACCTGCGAAAACGCTACGACGCCTACGATATAGACAATGACGATTAGACCAAGGACGACAAAGAGCGTTGTCTTTTTGCCCGACTTATTGTTCTCGGCGGACTTGCGCGCGGGGCCACGATCGCCTCGAGCGTGCGTGGGGGGCTGCTTGGGCGCATTGCCGTTTGCCTGACGCTGCTGACGTTGTTGACGCTGCTGTCGCTGTTGGTTTGGGCGTTGGGAAGCGTTTGCTGCACTACGCTGCTGACGGTGGCTCGGCGCGATAGGACGCGGCGACTGAACGCCGCCGGTGTGCCTGTTCGGCTGCTGCGGATCGGGAATCAGTTGAGTTCGATCGTTTTGCGACATCGTATGCATATCCTTCGATTTTCGCCTTGCGGTTCATCGTGTTTTTACTGGGCTTGCATTATAGCGATTGCCCTGCTGTTTGTGGTACGGAAACGGTGGCATTCGAAAGAGCTGGGACAAATGTCCCACCTTTGAGTCGTTCTTAGTCGCTATCCGCACACACCGCATTTTGCACAGGCCGAAAGTGCGGCCGGAGCCTGCGCGATGCCGCCCTTTGCCGTCTCGCGCAGCGTGGCTGGCAACGCGTGGCCCACCGAGAGCATTACATGTGCCATCTGGTCAAACGGCACCAAGCTCTTAATGCCTGCGAGGGCGAGTTGTGCCGAGCTAAAGGCCGCTGCTACGCCGATGGCGTTGCGGTTTTGGCAGGGCACCTCCACGAGGCCACCGACGGGGTCACAAACGAGGCCCAGCAGGTTACTCAGCGCGATGGAACTGGCGTCGAGCGCCTGCTCGGGCGTGCCGCCGAGCATCTGCACCAGCGCGGCGGCTGCCATGGCGGCGGCGCTTCCCACCTCGGCCTGGCATCCGCCCTCGGCGCCGGCGACGCAGGCGCTCGTGGTGAGGTTGAGGCCGATGGCGGCTGCGCAGTAGAGCGCGTCCATGACCTGCTCGTCGTCGAGCTGCAGGCGATCGGCGAGCGCCAGCACGCAGCCGGGCACAACACCCGCTGAGCCTGCCGTGGGGGCGGCGACGATCACGCCCATGGTGGCGGAGCGTTCGAGCACGGCCATCGCGCGGGCCACGGCATCGGTCTGAACGGGGCCCATCAGGCTTGCGCTCAAATCGTTGCGGCCGGTGGCTTCGACAAGCTTGGCCCCGCCGCCCATAAGCCCGCCGAGCGAACGCTGCGGATTGGCGATGGGGGCCGTGGTCTCCTCGCGCATGACGTCGAGCACGCGGCGCATGGCAGCGACGGCGTGGGCCTCGCCGGTCAGACGCGCCTCGCGAACGGCCATGACGGCGCCGATGCTGAGCCCCAGTTCCTCACACGCATCGAGCAACTGCTCGCCGTCGTCGAAGATTTCCTTGGCCGAGACGCCGGGGGAGAGCGACGAGGCAGAACCGGGGAGTTCGATAAACGTTGCGTAATCGACATTGTCGAGCTTGCGCAGCATGGGGACGACGGTGTCGTCGGGCGCGCCGTCGGTCTCAAAGACGGAGTAGGCCTGGCCGCCTACTTCGGTGCGGTAGGTGCGGCAGAAGGCGATGTTCACGTGTGCGTAGGCGAGCAGGTTGGTGAGCGCGGCGAGTACACCGGGGACGTCCTTGTGCGCCACGAAGAGCGTGGAGTACATGCCCGAGATGTCGACGCCGACGCCGTTAATGCGGCTGATGCGCATCTTGCCGCCGCCCAGGCTCTCGCCGCGAACCTGTGCCGTGGCGCCCGTGTCGTCGACCATGTCGATGTCGACGGTGTTGGGGTGGATGGAGGCGTCGTCGCCCTTGATGTCAAAGTGATATTCGAGGCCCTGCTCGCGCGCGAGGTCGAAGGCCCGCTTGATGTTCTCGTCATCGGTGTCGAGACCCAGGATGCCCGCGACGAGCGCACGGTCGGTGCCGTGGCCGCGGTAGGTGTGGGCGAAGGAGTTCCACAGGCCAAAGGTGACTTTGGTGATGCGGCCTTCCAGCAAGCTGGCAGCAACTTGGGCGCACCGCAGGGCGCCGGCGGTGTGCGATGAGCTGGGGCCGACCATGACGGGGCCCAAGATCTCGAATGCCGAGGTCGTAGCTAGTGTTTGCGGCTTGCCTGCCATGGATGCTCCTTATCTATCCCGTCGTCCC
>CAJLAN010000120.1 GCA_905204635.1 uncultured Collinsella sp.
TTGATGTCGATGAAGCGGTTCATCCCCACTTCCTTTCAAAATAACGGGCCGGGCTCCCGAACGTACGGGACGCCCGGCCCAAAAAGCCAACGAAAACGGGACTACACGATTTGGTTCACGTGCGTCTCATCGTCGAACTTGGCGGCGCCGGGCTCAACGTCCTGGGGAGCGGCGGCGTCCACCAGAGCCTGCTTGAGCTCGGGGTACTGACGCTCCACCTCGCCCTCTGCCCAAACCTGGTCGGCGATAGCGTCGACCTGGCAGGCGGAGAACTTGTCCTCGGGCGTATGCGAGACCGGGTCGACCTTATGGATGGTCAGCTCGTTGCACTTGCCGATCCACCACTGGTAGGTCATGTAGACCGTGCCCTTGTTGATGCGATCGCTCACGTCGGCACGGCTGTATACCTGGCCGCGGCGGCTGTGAATCGAGACGATGTCGCCATTCTTGATGCCGCGTGCCTCGGCGTCCGCGGGATTCATGCGGACAAAGCCGGGCTCGTCGGCAAGCAACGCCAGCGTCTTGCAGTTGCCGGTCATCGAACGGCAGCTGTAGTGGCCGACCTCGCGGACGGTGCACAGGATGAGCGGGTACTCATCGTCGGGAAGCTCGGAGGGCGCCTCCCAATCGTGCGCCATCAAGTTGGCGCGGCCGTCCTTGGTGGTGAACTTGCCACCAGCGAACATGTCGGGCGTACCGTGGTCGTTCACATCGGTGCTCTTGACCGGCCACTGGGCGTAGCCGCCCTCGGGAGCCATCTTCTCGTAGGTTGCGCCCACAAAGTTGGGGCACAGGCTAATGCACTCGTTCCAGATCTGCTCGGTGTTGTCGTAGTGCATGGGATAGCCCATACGCGTAGACAGGTCCGCGAAGATCTCCCAGTCGTGGCGGCACTCGCCCTTGGGCGGAACGGCCGCGTCAAAGTGCTGAAAGCTACGGTCGGATGCGGTAAAGACACCCTCGTGCTCGCCCCAAGAGGTGGCAGGCAGGATGACGTCGGCGAGCATGGTCGTCTGCGTCATAAAGATGTCCTGGCAAATGAACAGATCCAGCTCGGAGAGCGTCTTGCGCATACCGGCCGAATCGGGCTCGGTCTGGACCGGGTCCTCGCCGTAGTTGTAGAAGCAGTGCACCTTGCCCTCGTCGACCAGGTGGCCCAGGTCGGTGAGCTTGTAGCCCTCCTCGAGCGGGAGCTTTTCCTCGGGCACGCCCCAAGCCTTGGCAAACTTGGCACGCACTGCCGGGTCGGTGACCTTCTGGTAGCCAGGGTACAGGTTGGGCAGCATGCCCATATCGCAGGAGCCCTGGACGTTGTTCTGGCCACGCACGGGCGCGAGGCCGGAATTGGGTTTGCCGATCTGGCCGGCAACGCAGGCGATGGAGGCGATGGTGTGCACCGTCTTCAGGTTCTGCTTCTGCTGGCATACGCCCATACCCCAGCCAATGATGGCGGAGGGCTTCGCCGTGGCGTACATCTCGGCAGCTTGGTGGATCAACGCGGGCTCGACACCCGTGATGTCCTGTACGGATTCGGGAGTGTAGTTCTTGATGGTCTCCCACCACTCGTCAAAGCCGTTCGTGTGCTCGGCGACGAATTCCTTGTCGTAGAGGCCATCGTTGACCAGACAGTTGGCAAAGGCGTTGAGGAACGCAACATTGCAACCGTTCTTGATCGGAAGGTAGAGATCGGCGATACGCGCGGTTTCGATATGGCGCGGGTCGGCGACGATGATCTTGCAACCCTTTTCTTTGGCTCGCACGATACGCCTTGCGACGATGGGGTGCGAATCGGCAGGGTTATAGCCGAAGAGGAAAATGCAGCCCGCATCCTCCATACCGGGGATGGAGCATGACATGCAACCTGAACCAACCGTGTCCATCAGACCGAGGACAGTAGGGCCGTGTCAAGTACGGGCGCAGTTGTCTACGCTGTGGGTGCCGATGCACGCACGCGTAAACTTCTGCATGACGTAGTTCGCCTCATTGCCGCCGCCTCGCGAAGAGCCGGTGGTCATGACGGCGTTAGGACCATATTCGTCAATTATGGCCTGCATCTTAGATGCGGTGAAATCCAGTGCCTCGTCCCAGCTTACGCGCTCAAGATCCGCGCCCTTGGTGCGGCGGATCATCGGGTGCAGTACGCGAGGAGTCAAGATCTTGGTGTCGTTGATGAAGTCGTAGCCGCTCATGCCCTTAAGGCACAGCTCGCCCTGATTGGTGATGCCGTTGAGCGGTTCGGTACCCACGACCTGGCCGTTTTGGACCAGGAGGTTAAACTGGCAACCGGCGCCGCAATACGGGCAGATCACTTTATGCTTCTCCATGACACCCTCCTTCCTTTCTCTGCTACCGAATACTCGGTACTTATTTGACAATCATTGGGCCTGTATGGCCACCCGCCTACGCCTCGTTTTCGATGGTGGCGCGGGCACGCTCGGCAGTCAGTTCTGCCAGGCGCTCCTCGTCTACCAGGGTGAGGCCCTTGGTCGGGCACGCCTCGGCACACGCCGGACCGCCGGGACGATCCACGCACAGGTCGCACTTGAGCACGAAGCTCTTAGTCTGCGAACCCACGCGAACGTCACCCATCAAGACGGGGACCTGCGTGGTCGCCACGCTCACGGCGCCAAAGGGGCAGGCCATAACGCAGCTCTTGCAGCCGATGCAGTTGTCCTCGTTGACGCCGATACGATGGTTCTTTGGATCAAAGAACAAGGCGCCCGTAGGACAGGCCTTCGCGCACGGAGCGTCCTCGCAGTGGTGACATGCCACCGGCGCGGAGATCTCGTAGGTGCGCGTTACGCGCAAGCGAGGTGCGGCGATGTTGCCGGGAATATCGTGCGCCTCGATGCACGCCGCCATACAGGTTTGGCACCCCATGCAGCGTGAAGAATCAGCCACGACTCGTTTATTGCCCATGTTGTTCACTCCCTCCTGAATCCCATGCCGGAGAGACCCTGTCGACGTTGCCCCGGACCGCCCGTGGTCCGGCATCGGCGTATCGAGTGCATGCGGCGAAACAGGCACTTCGATAGAGTTCCTCCAACGATATACAGGTTAAATATACGCAGTTGCAGGGGGCAAACTTGAGCATAGGCCCTGCAATACGGGTGTATTGCAGGGGTTTTGGCAGGTTGGAATTATTCTCTAGAAGCTATAAAGGTGAGTGTATTACATGCGTACATCCAAGGGAGATTTCACGCTCGTTTCTGAAGGATGTAGTACGTTTGTAATATCGTTTACACTCATTTACTCTGGTGCAATAAAGTAGTGGTTGTAAGATTGGCTATTATTAGCCGATGTTGTATTTGACTATTCAAATTGCACGCTCATTAAGGGAGGCCAGTGATGTCATCGACTCAAAAACGAGCCATCCTGCAGGTGCGCATTCGCGAGGAAGACAAGCAGCATGCCGAGCGTCTCTACGACGCCATGGGCACATCGCTCGCCGAGGCTGTCTGTCTATTTGTCGCGCAGAGTATTTTGATGCGCAAGCTCCCCTTTCAGCCGGTCGCCGTGCGCTCCAAGGACGGCACGGCCGCCTATGGACTGCTCAAAGCATATGGGGACCCCAATCGCCGCTCCGAGGAGCGCAATGCCTGGATTGAATACCTAGCCACAGAAAGCGACGAGTCGGTTTTGGGTCCCGAGGAAGTAGATATCCATGAGTAGCACCATCATCGACGAGACCGTCATCCTGCGCTACCTGCTTGACGACGACGAAGTTCTGTCGCAGCGCGCCGCCAAGGTCATCGCCACGCGCACCGCTCGTGTCTACCCCGAAATCATCACGCGCGTCGTGGTCACGCTGCGCGACGTCTATAAGGTTCCCCGCGTTGAGATTGCTGCGGCCATGAAAAGGTTGCTCGATGACGTCATGGTCGACGAGCCCACCGTTGTCGCCCTTGCCATCAAACTCTTTGGCAAGACCCATATGGACTTTACCGACTGCCTCCTCGCAGCCCGAACCGCCATCTACAACGATGATGTCGTGAGCTTTGGCAAGCCCATCATCCAAGGCATGATCGATTACCGCCGCAAGCGCCAAACCGCAGCCGACGCCCGCAGCCGAAGCACCGACGCCCGCGGACACGGCACCGACGCCACCATTGACAAGCTCCGCCACCGCCCCCGCAGCTAACCCCTTCCCCTCCTAAGTTGCGGTGAAATACGGACTGTTTCATGCCTTTAAAGGCCTCAACAGTCCGTATTTCACCGCAACTAATTAAAGGTTGGCTGCAAACGTTTTCGCTATCGGGAGTCGGCATAGTGTCTTGTTGTCGGAATGCCGTAACCGCGCATCATGGCACCGAACGATTCTACGTCGTAGGTGTCCGAGAGTTTGAAATGAATGACGTTGTGGCCCATGGCGCGAAGGTTCGCGTCGCGCATGAGGGCCGCTCGATAGGTTTTTGCCGCCGCTTGCTCTGGATCATTTTGAGCTTCGTCTTCAAACTTATCTAGCCCATGCAGCTCTGCCAACATCCATGACCCATCTGGCATCTGCCAACCATAATCTGCTAGATAATAGCCAGCGTTTCCCGGTCGCGTTAGCTCAACCTGAAGCTCAGGCGCGGCAACCCCAGCGAGAATCATCGCTGCTCTCGCCTCGGACTCGCCGCCATTGTCTGACCTGCCGTCCATATGCTCAAAAACGTCAAAAGCACGCGCGATGCCATGCAACCCTCGGCAATTTGCCTGCGCATATGCTCGCAGCTCTTCACGTTCGACATCGTACTCACGAGCCAAGCCATCGACATACCCCAGCGCATAGCGAAAGGCGCTCGTTCGGGCGATATCGACCACCGTCCGATAGGGGTCTGTCAGCGCAAACGGGCCGAGCCGCCATACCTCGCCCGGGCGCCAGCGCTTGTACTCAACGAACTCATACGTATCACGCCTTGTAGACCGTCGCAGCAGCACTTGCACTTTATCCAGAAGCGTATACGCCGAGCCGATGCCGTAGAGCAGCGCTGCCGTCGATCCGCAAAACACAGCATCCGGTTCAACGACCGCAATAGCGGATGCCAACTGAAAGATCCGATCTTCAACCCCAAGATTATTCCAATAGACCGGATCCGCATACACATGGTTGTAAAGACGAAGCATGAGTGCTTCCTGCATAAGCTCGCGCGCACGGCGTTCATCCCAAGGATCAATTGTTATAAGCAGCTGTCCATCTTGATGAATTCCAAGGAGCGAGAATAGCATCCTTGCATATGACTGCGGAAAATGTTTGCCTTTGTCGAGCATGGCCAACCCCATAACCATCACGGCGGAGAGAATACCATTACGCTATCGCATGCTTCCGTCCGCGGGCCTTGCCAAAAGCTGACCAAAAGCTTGACGTCGCAGGTCAGGGCTTCAGAAAATATTTCCACTCTCGGTAGACGGTCACTACGACCCTCCCAACGGCATCAAAAACCAACCTTACAAATAGTTGCGGTGAAATACGGACTACATGGGCCAAATAAGCCAAAAAACAGTCCGTATTTCACCGCAACTTGGGTGGGGATGTGGGGTCCCGGCATGTATAGAAAATGGCTCTGGTCCCAAAAGGAATCAGAGCCATTCATCTATCTTGTGGAGCGGGCGACGGGAAGTCCAAGGGTTTGCTTCGCAAACCCTTGTTTCGCTGCGGGCCATTGGCCCTTGCGTGCTGCGCTGGAAAATGCTCACGCATTTTCTCAGCTTCGCACCCTGCCGGGTTCGATTCCCGTCGCCCGGCACGCTTATGAAAACGGCTTTGGCACCAAATGGAGCCAAAGCCGTTAAAACTATCCTATGGAGCGGGC
>CAJLAN010000121.1 GCA_905204635.1 uncultured Collinsella sp.
CTCGAGGCCAAGGGCTTCCCGCGCGAGGCCGTGTCGATGATCGAGTCCACCGACCGCGAGACCACCGGCGAGCTCATGAAGCTCCGCGGTATTGTCGACGTACTCATTCCGCGCGGCGGTGCAGGCCTGATCCAGCGCTGCGTGCGCGAGTCGCTTGTGCCGGTGATCGAGACGGGCACGGGCAACTGCCACATCTACGTGCATGAATCCGCCGACTTTGATAAGGCGCTCAACATTATCGTTAATGCCAAGACCCAGCGCGTAGGCGTGTGCAATGCCGCCGAGTCGCTGCTGGTCGACCGTGCTGTGGCCGATGCGTTTTTGCCCGCGGTCGTGACCGTGCTGCATGACCACGGCGTGCTGATTCACGGCGACGAGGCAACCTGCGCCGCATGCGCCGATGCCGGGCTTGTGGAGGGCGATGACTACGTCGCCGCGACTGAGGAGGACTGGGGTCGCGAGTACCTGGCGCTCGAGATGAGCGTGAAGGTCGTGGCAAACGAGGACGAGGCCATCGCACACATCAACCGCTACGGCACGATGCACTCCGAGGCCATCGTTGCCGAGGACACGGATGCTTGCGAGCGCTTCCTGGATGCGGTCGATGCCTCGGCCGTGTACGCCAACGCCAGCACGCGCTTCACCGACGGCGGCGAGTTTGGCCTGGGCGCCGAGATCGGCATCTCGACCCAAAAGCTCCACGCCCGTGGCCCCTTTGCCGCCGAGGCCCTCACCACCTACAAATACAAGCTCCGCGGCACCGGCCAGGTCCGTCCCTAACGCCCGCGCAAACAAAAACCACCACAAAGGTGCCTGTCCCCTTTGTGGTGGTTTTAGGTGGCGTTGACGGTTAGGCCTGGAAGGTATCTCGGTCGGGGGCGAAGGACTGCATGGCCGCGATGGTGCGGTCAAAGAGCTCGGGGAGCTCCCAGCCCAACATCTCGGCGCCCTGCGAAATCACGTCGCGCGAGCAGCCGGCGGCAAAGCGTTTGTCCTTGAACTTCTTCTTGAGCGACTTAGTCGTAAAGTCCATAACGCTCTTGCTCGGGCGCATGATGACGGCAGCGCCGATCAGGCCGGTGAGCTCATCGCAGGCAAACAGGATCTTTTCCATCTGCAGCTCGGGCTTGGGTAGTGAGGTGTTGAAGTCCGACGTGTGCGTCTGGATGGCGCGAATGAGCTCGGGAGACGCACCTTCGCCCTCAAGAATCTCGGCAGCATAGATGGTGTGGTTCATGGGGTCGTCCTCATGCTCCTCCCAATCCAGGTCGTGCAGCAGACCGACGATGCCCCAAAACTCCTCGTTCTCGGGGTCGAACTCGCGCGCAAAGTAGCGCATAGTGCCCTCGACCGTCTCGCCATGGGTGATATGGAACGGGTCCTTGTTGTGCTCATTGAGCAGTTCGAACGCGCGGTCGCGGGTGATTCCGGCGGTAAGCGGCTCTGCCATAAGAGACTCCTTGTGCTCGTGGGTATCGATAAGAATGAATACTACTAGAACAAGAAAACCACCACAAAGGTGCCTGTTCCCTTTGTGGTGGTTTTTGGCGCGGATGGGTTAGTTGAGGGCGGCTTGGGCTAGGCGGGCTTCGGCGGCCTCCTCGGTGACGCCAAGGGCCACGGCGAACTCCTCGATGGAGCGGCGTTTGGCCTCCTTGAGTACGCGCATGTAGTAGGAGCTGGGTTTTTTATCAGCTTCCTCGGCCTGGCGAATGCGGTGCATCATGGTCTTTGCCACGCGGACCGTCTCGGGCGCGCCCAGCTTGAGCTGCTGCTTAAAGTGTGTCTCCTCAAGCGAGCTGTTGCGCTCGGTAAAGGTGTCGCACTCCAGCTCGTCATAGTGGCTCAGCAGGTGCTCGGCATCTTGCTGAGAGATGGCGGCGTGCAGACGGTCGGCCTGCGCCACGGGGTACATGAGGATCGTCTGCGCATGTCCCTGCTTGGTCTCGAGCAGCAGCATGGGCTGCGGTGTGTCGTCCCTAAAACCGACGACGGTGCAGACTCCCTGGCCCGGATGAATGACGTGTTGACCGATTGAGAACATGCTACCTCCAACTTATACGAATTTACGTATGTCTAGAATAACACGCTGACGTGCGCAAACCCGTACTTTATGCAGGAAAAGCACACAACTCTGATAGGTAAGAGTATTCGATAACAGACGCAGCTCATTCACACATTTATGCATTTTCAACGCCTGCATAATCTGCAGGCAGACCGGCATCTTTGAGTGACTCCATACAAGCTGTAGTCATTTTTGTGCATATGCAATATCTATTAGCTTTACCCTGCGACAGTGCCCGTCGCTTGTGATAGAGTGCTACAAACTCTGGCTTTTGCCCTACGAGTGACCAAGAGCTCGGGGGCTTTAACACAAGGAGGATCTATGCCCGAGAAGATTGAAGAGCTGGTACGCGCTGCGCTTGCTGCGGCCCAGGAGGCCGGCGACCTTTCCGCATTTGAACTTGACGATTGCGCTATCGAGCGACCGGCTGACACTTCTCATGGCGAGTGGACCTCTACCATGGCCCTGAAGTCCGCCAAGCTGGCCCACTGCGCCCCGCGCAAGATCGCCGAGGCCATCGTTGCCCATATGCCCGAGGACCCCGCGATCGAGAAGGTCGAGATCGCAGGCCCCGGCTTCATCAACTTCTACCTCTCCGTTGCCGTCAAGAATGCCATCTTTGGCGAGGCTCGCGAGAAGGGTATGGACTTCGCTAAGTCCAACGTCGGTGGTGGCCTGAAGACCCAGGTCGAGTTCGTTTCCGCCAACCCCGTCGGCCCCATGCACATCGGCCACGGCCGCTGGGCCGCGCTGGGCGACTCGCTCTGCCGCGTTATGGATCACGCCGGTTACGACATCCAGCGTGAGTTCTACATCAACGACCACGGCTCTCAGATGAACACCTTCGGCAACTCCATCAGCACGCGCTATATGCAGCTTGCCGACATCATCGCCAAGCAGGGCGTGGATATCGACGAGGCTCACAAGCTGCTGATCGCCGACCGCGACGCCTTTGTTGCCGACGAGAACGACGAACACCCTGAGACCCATCCGTATCAGGACAACTTTGCCGAGACCCTGGGCAAGGACTCCTACGGCGGCGACTACATCATCGACGAGGCCGCCGAGTTCTGGCGCACCGACGGCGATAAGTGGGTCAACGCCGATCCGCAGGAGCGCATGGAGAGCTTCCGCGAGCGCGGCTATGTAAAGATGGTCGACAACATGCGCGACCTTTGCCATGCCGTTAACTGCGACTTCGATCGTTGGTTCTCCGAGCGCTCGCTGTATGTGAAGGACACCGAGGGCGAGACCGCCGGCACCTCCGCCGTCGACCGCGCTTTTGAGAAGCTCGACAAGATGGGCTATCTCTACACCAAGGACGGCGCCCTGTGGTTCCGCTCCACCGACCTGGGCGATGACAAGGACCGCGTTCTGATCAAGTCCGACGGCGAGTACACCTACTTCGCCTCCGACGTTGCCTATCACTGGGATAAGTTCCAGCGCGTCGACCACGTCATCGACATCTGGGGCGCCGACCACCACGGCTACATCGAGCGCGTCCGCTGCGTCTGCGATGCCTTGGGTTACCCCGGCAAGTTTGAGGTTCTGCTGGGCCAGCTCGTCAACCTGCTGCGCAACGGCAAGCCCGTCCGTATGTCCAAGCGTAAGGGCACCATGGTGACCCTGCAGGAGCTCGTCGACGAGGTCGGCTCCGACGCTGCCCGTTACACCCTCATCTCCAAGAGCTCCAACCAGATGGTCGACTTCGATATTGAGGCCGTCAAGAAGCGCGACAACTCCAACCCGGTGTACTACGTGCAGTACGCTCACGCCCGCGTGTGCTCCATCCTGCGCCGTGCCGCTGACGTTACGCCCGAGCAGGCTGACGAGATGGGCATGAAGGCCGTCGCCGCCAAGGCCATCGGTGAGAACGTCGATTACTCGCTGCTGACCGACCCGACCGAGCTCGCCCTTTCGCGCAAGCTCAACGAGCTCACCGACCTCATCGCCAGCTGCGCTCGCGACCGCGCCCCGTTCCGTCTGACGCACTTTGCTGAGGAACTCGCCGGCGACTTCCACAGCTTCTACGCTGCCTGTCAGGTGCTGCCGAGCGAGGGCCGTCCCGTCGACCCCGAGCTTTCGCGTGCCCGTCTGGCCGCTTGCGATGCCGTCCGTGTGACGCTCGCCCTGGTGCTCACCCTCGTTGGCGTTTCCGCGCCCGAGCAGATGTAAGCTACGGGTCATTTGACCGTGTAGGTTTGGTTTAACTGAGCCTTGAAAGCCCGATCTCACCACGGAGGTCGGGCTTTTTGCGTTTGGCTAGACTATTTGGTTTGCTGAGAAATGCTACCAAATCGCAACTATACCGGTTTACGGGGCTGAATCGCCAACTGGCGACCATGGTGCCAATAGCAAAATTAAACCCGCAGTTAGATGGCTTATTGTTTCTTGAAAATGCAGGGTATGGTTGGCTTGCAGCATTCTGGCCCCGTAATCCGGCGTAGTTTTGAAAAATGTCTCTTGGGGACGGAGGAAAATGGATCATTTTTGTCTCGCGGAGGGGTGGCGCGGACCCGTCCGCCGCGAATCGTGCTCATCTCCTACGTTTTGCCGCATACCCCGAACCATACCGTAAAGTTCGATATAAAACCGCAAGTAGCGGACTCGCTGTTTTTGATAAAACAAGGGTATGGTCAGGGGTCCGGGGGCAAGCGTAGTAGATAGGTGCGTTTCGTGACACGGCGAATCCCGACGCCACGGATTTGCTCCTTAGTCGCTCCATTTCAAGGCGCCTTAGGGGAAGAGTGTCCCTTTTGACTAGTCGTTTAAGAACGTCCCCAATGACTAAGTTGCAGGTGACGGCGGTTGTGTTACACTAACGCTGCGTATATGACGCAAATATCTCGATACAGATCAATGATGTCCGTCGGTATTTGACGGAGCTAGACTGTTTAGCCGCCCTGAAGGTTTATGCAGGGAGCATGTGATCACAGGGCTTGAAAAGAAAGTTGAGCAAACACTGTGTCTGATCAACAGCAAGAAAACGAAATAACGACGACGCAGGCCGCTCCCGCTGCACCGGTTGTGTCGGACCAGGTCGCGGCGCCCGCGCAAGCCTCGGCTCCTAAGACGCCTAAGGCTGCTTCGACGCCTACGCCTTCAGCGGCTGAGAAAGCCGTGCCTGCAACTGGTGAGGAGGCTGTTCCGGCAAAGCCCAAGCGCACGCGCCGCACGGCCAAGCCTGCCACAGACGGCGAGGAGGTCACCAAGCCCAAGCGCCGTACCACGCGCACGACGCGCGCCAAGCGCACCGTTGCAGCTGACTCCTCGGCGCCGATTTCCGATGAGGTCGCGCAGGCACGTGCGTTGGCTCAGATTAGCGAGGCTCAGGTGGTGCGCGCCCGCCGTCGTGCTGCCGAGCGTGAGGCCGCGGCTCTGACCGAGCTTGCAGCTCCGTCTGTGCCTGAGACGCCTGCCGCCGACCAGCCGGTACCGCGCACACGCCGACGCACGGCTGCTAAGGCCGAGCAGGTTGCCGATCAGGTAACCCCTGAGCTCACCGAGGCTTCGGTCCGTTCCGCGGCAGGGGAGGGCGCATCGCCTGCTGAGTCCGCTGCGCCTGTCGAGGCCAGCGAAGTTCCCGTTGTCGATCCGGCTTTGCGCCCGCACCGTCGCGGTCGCAAGCCCAAGGCCTTCGTCGAGGCCGAGAAGGCCGCAGCCGCAGCCGCCGCCGCTCGGGAGGCTGCGGCGACCGCCGAGTC
>CAJLAN010000122.1 GCA_905204635.1 uncultured Collinsella sp.
AGCGGCGCCACCGAACTTGTCGGCGAAGCGCTGGACGCGTCCACCGGTGTCGACGAACTTCTGCTGGCCGGTGTAGAACGGGTGGCACTCGTTGCAAAGCTCGACCTTCATCTCAGACACGGTAGCGTGCGTCTTGAAGGTGTTGCCGCAGGAGCACGTCACCGTGCACTCGACATACTGGGGATGGATACCCTGCTTCATGGTAGGACTCCTTATTGGTCAGGCGCTGGTTACCGATCAGCGCATAAGGCGTCTTGGTTTCCGACCAAGACAACAAACTTGGCTATGGTACCACGGCGTCGCGCGTCCCACAAAAGGTTCACGGTCTTTGTGCAGGGCGGCGTGGCCAACCGCAGCGAGCACGCACCCCGACGAGCCTTCACCCATGTTGCAGACGTGTAACGCCGCAGTAAGCACACCCCTTTTGGCGCCAGACAGGTACAATGATGAACACTGTACCGTAGCGGAGCGCCCCGCGCGCGCCGCAACCACGCGAAAGGGTTTCCCATGGCCGAGATCTCGTCCTCCCGTATCGTCATCACCGTCCTTGGCAAGAACCGCCCCGGCATCGTCGCCGGCGTCACCCGCGTTCTGGGCGAGGCCAACGTCGACATCCGCGACATCACGCAGTCCATTATCGAGGACATCTTCACCATGACCATGCTGGCCGACACCGCCGAGTCCAAGCTCGACTTCGCCGAGCTGCAGAAGGCCCTGGCCGAGGCCGGCGAGCTTTCGGGCGTCAACGTGTCCATCCAGCGCGAGGACGTCTTTAACTTTATGTACCGCCTGTAGCGAACAGGCCGTGCGGGAACAGGCCGGCGCATCTGCACCCAAGCACGCCGCCCCCACACGGCCCCGAGAGGAGCGCGCATGGCTTACGACGCCAAGAAAATCTACTACCGCTTCGATGACCACTTGAGCCGCCTGGTTCTGGATTACGAAGCAAGCCGCCAGATTTCGCCTGAGAGCGAAAACCTCTACCACGGCCTGCCGACCGACCCTTATGACGAGGGCCTGTTTGTCGAGCACAATGTCAAGCGCGGCCTGCGCAATGCCGACGGCTCGGGCGTGGTCGCGGGCCTCACTCGTATCTCGGATGTGCACGGCTACAACAAGGTCGACGGAAAGGTCGTGCCCGATCAGGGCAAGCTCACGCTTCGCGGCTACAGCATCGAGGATCTGGTCAACAATGCCCAGGCCGAGAATCGCTACGGCTACGAAGAAGTCGCCTATCTGCTTATCACGGGTTCGCTGCCCAACAAGGAAGAGCTCGACGGCTTCTGCGAGCGCCTGGGTGCCTTTAGACATCTGAGCGACGAGTACGTCAAAGAGTTCCCCATGACCACGGTGTCGTCGAGCATCATGAATGTGCTCCAGCGCGCCGTGCTGCTGCTCTACGCCTTCGATGCCGAACCAGACGTGATCACGCCCGAGCACGAAATCGACGTCGCTATTTCCATGCTCGCACGTCTCCCGCGCATCGCCGCCTTCGCACACATGGCCTCGATCGCCAAGCTTCGCGGCTCCGAGGTTCACGTGCCGCACCCCACGCCCGGTCTCTCCACCGCCGAGACCATCCTACAGGTCCTGCGCGGCGGCATGGCGTTCACCCGCGATGAGGCGATGCTGCTCGACGTGATGCTCATGCTGCATGCCGAGCACGGCGGCGGCAACAATTCTACGTTTGCCTGCCGCGTGCTGTCCTCCTCGGCCACCGACCCGTATTCCGCCTACGCCGCGGCTATCGGCTCGCTCAAGGGTCCGCGCCACGGCGGCGCCAACGCCAAGGTCGTGTCTATGCACGAGGACATCCGTGCGCATGTCTCCAATTGGGAGGACGAGGACGAGGTCGCAGCCTACCTGGGCAAGATCCTCGACAAGCAGGCCTTCGACGGCACGGGCCTCATCTACGGTATGGGCCACGCCGTCTACACGCTGAGCGACCCGCGCGCCGAGGTGTGCCGCCGTTACGCGCGCACGCTTGCCGCCAAGAAGGACTTGGGCGAGGAGTTCGCGCTCATCGAGCGCATCGAGCGCCTGGCCCCGCAGGTGATGCGCGATCACGGCATGACCAAGCCCATCTGCGCCAACATCGACCTGTACACGGGCTTTATCTACAAGATGCTCGGCGTGCCCGAGACGCTCTTTACGCCGCTGTTCGCCGTCGCCCGCATGGCCGGCTGGTCGGCGCACCGCATGGAAGAGCTCTTCTGCGCGCATCGCATCATCCGCCCGGCCTATCGTCCGGTGATCGAGCCGCTGGAGTATAAGCCGCTCGCCGACCGCTAGGACGCGGACCGTCATAGAACCCGAGCGTGGCCAGGGCATCACCGCCCTCGGCCACGCTTTTTATGCCAGTAGAAAGGATCGCAACGAATGATTGTGTTTTCCGATATGGATGGAACGCTGCTGACGAGCGATAAGCAGATGAGCGACGCCACCTGGGCGATGCTCGACGAGCTTGCGCGCCGCGGTATTGAGTTTGTGCCCTGCACGGGGCGCCCGCTGTCGGGCATCTTTGAGCCCATCCTCGCTCACCCCGCCGTACACTACGCGGTCTGCGCCAACGGTGCCAGCGTCTGGCAGCTCGACGACGGTACGCCCACCGATACTTCACGTGCTACGTGCATTTTGAGCCGACCGCTCGACCGCGCCATCGCCCACCGCGTCCATAGCATTGCCGCCGGCCATGACGTCACCTTCGATATCTTCGCGGACGGGCAGTGCTTCCTCCCCCGCTCGCTCTACACGCGCCTGGACGAATTCTGCGGCGGCGACCCCCACATCGCGGCTTCGCTCAAGCGCACACGAACACCGATCGACATGGATATCGACAACAAGATCGACGAGGTCGAGACACTCGAACGCATCGCCATGTACTGGCACGACCCAGCCGATCGCGACGCCATCGCGGCGGAGCTCGACACGCTCGGAGGCATTGAGGTCACGCGTTCGTACGCCATGAATATCGAGGTCATGGGCGAGGGAGCCACCAAGGGAACGGCACTCACGTGGCTGTGCGAGCACCTGGGCGAGCGTCTCGCCGACGCCTGGGCGTTCGGCGACAACATCAACGACATCCCCATGCTGCAGGCAGCGGGCCACGGTATGGCCATGATCAACGCCGAGCCCGAGGACCGCGAGGCCGCCGACGCCATCACCGAATACGACAACGACCACGACGGCGTCGCCCGCGCCATCATGACCGCCCTCGCCTAGTCATTGGGGACGTTCTTAGTCATTGGGTGTTCTTAAATGACTAGTCGTTGGGGACACTCTTCGCGAAAAAGCTGCAAGGACTGTCCCCGGCTGCCGGCAGAAAAGGAACGTCCCTAACTGCCGGATTAGGCGAGGCTCTCCAGAACACGGCGAAGTTCCTGCTGGACGGCGTGGTCGCGGTTGCAGCCCACGACGCGATCGGCAACCGCTTTGAGCGCGGGGCGCGCGTTTTCCATCGCACAGCCCGTGCCGACAAAGCGAATGATCTCGTAGTCGTTCATCGAGTCGCCAAACGCCATGATCTCGTCGCGTCCAATGCCGTAATGCTCCGCAAGCTGTGCGATGCCCGAGGCCTTCGACACACCGGGCTGCATGGCATCGATCCATGCGTTGCCCGAGGGCGCAAAGGTAAAGAGCTGACCGAGTTCTCGCTGTAGCACGTACGCACTGTCCATAACGGCACAGTCATCGCAAAAGATACTCGCCTTGATGATATTTACGCTGGGATCGGGCAGTTCCCAAATGCGCTCGGCATTGGGAAGGTCCTTATCGACCTCGCGTACGAACTTGCACTCGTCATCGAGCAAGAAGGATTTGGTTCGGTCAAAGAGCGCAAGATGCAGATTGGGAAACGTCGCGACAGCCTGGGCGAGCCTTCGAATCGCCAGGTGCGAATACACCTCACGGTCTACCATTTTGCCGTCGGCGTAGACCTGGGCACCGTTAGCGGCGACAAAGTCCATCTTGTCGCGAACGGGCGCAAAGAACTCGCACAGGCGATCGTAGCGACGACCTGACGATGCGGCGAAATGCACGCCATGCTCGTGTAGCGCCAGAATCAGTTCGTAGGTCTCGGGAGGCACCTGGCTGTTTTCGTCAAGCAACGTGCCGTCCATATCGGATGCAATCAGTTTAAACATAGAAAAGCTCCCTTCGGGCTTGTTGGAATCGAACGTGTATCCAATTCCAACGTACCCAAAGGGAGCTCAGGTAAGACTCCGCGGGCGCAAACGTTACAAGGACCTGGCAAATAGCTCACGCGCACCAGGGGTCCCACATTCGCAGCGCCAGGCAACACGTCAAAGAGTGTCGCAGGCGACTAGACGTTTAAGAACGTCCCCGATGACTAGTCGGCGTAGGTGAAGGTTGTGACGTCGAACATGCCCTCGGGGCGGATGCGGAGCGTCGGGATAACCGGCAGGGGCAGGAAGATGATGCCCATGATGGGGTCGAGCGGCGGCTCGATGCCCATGGCGCGCGCCTTGACCATAAAGTCGTCGTGCTGCGCGGCGACATCCTCGGCCGTGCCTTCGCTCATCAGACCGCCGAGCGCCAGCGGAATGCGCGCCACGACCTCGCCGTTGCGCACCAGCACGTGACCACCCTGGCCCACAGCCTCAACAGCAGCCATCATATCGGCAGCGTTATCACCCACGAAGCACACGTTGTGCGAGGCGTGGCCGATCGTGGAGGCAATGGCGCCACCGGTGATGGTGAAGCCACGCACCCAGCCGCGACCGATATGCTTGCCGACAAGGCCCAGGCCCGCAGGACCATCACCGTCGGCGCCCTCGGCCTGCAGCGACACACCGCGGCCGTGGCGCTCGATCAGCATAATGCGACGCAGGCCCTCGGCGCTCTCGGGGCGAGCCATACCCGTGATGGCCTTACCCGGCACCACGTCAATCACGGCCTCGCCCGGCTTAAAGGCATAGTCGAATACGTCGAGCGAAAGCTTCGGCAGCTTAACGGACGCGCGCAGCTCGTCGGCAAGGGCTGCGACCTCGGCCATCTCGGGTGCGATCTCGCCCACAAAGGTGCCGTCCTGCGCCACCAGAGCACCGGCGGCGTATACGCGATGCGGAGCCGTGGTGAACGTCAGGTCATTGAGCACCAGCAGGTCGGCACGCTTGCCCGGGGCGATGGCGCCACGCAGTTCGTGCGGGTCGCGGCAGCCGTGATCCAGGCCAAACGCCTCAGCCGTGGAAAGGGACGCCATGGAGATAGCGACCACCGGGTCGATACCGGCCTCAATCGCCACGCGGCAGGCGTTGTCGATCATGCCGGACGCAAGCGCATCGGAAGGAGCGCGGTCGTCGGTCGCAAAGCAGCAACGGCGGGCACGGGCAGGATTCTCCAGCAGCATCGGCGACAGGTTGGCCAGGTCATGGCTGCACGTACCCTCGCGCAGCATCACATACATGCCGCGAGACAGCTTGTCGAGTGCCTCCTCGGGAATCGTCGACTCATGGTCAGCGATAATACCTGCTGCGGCATAGGCGTTGAGGTCCTTGCCGGCAACGAGCGGCGCGTGACCGTCAACCTGCTTGGACGGCGTCTGGTTGGCAGCGTCGATTCGAGCGCAGGTCTCGGGATCGGCCATAAAGACGCCCGGCAGGTTCATCATCTCGCCCAGGCCAAAGACATCGCCCGGATGCTCGGCAAAAAACGCCTGCATGTCAGCGGCGG
>CAJLAN010000123.1 GCA_905204635.1 uncultured Collinsella sp.
TCAGAATCTCATTCGCACGGGCACGCTCGACCGCCGCTATATCACGCTTGTCCACGGGCACATCGCCATGGACGAGGGCACTATCAACACCGGTATTGCCCGATCGACGCGCGACCGCGTCAAGATGGCGGTTTCGGACGACCCCTTTGCCCGTCAGGCCATTACGACCTTTAAAGTCCTCGAGCGCTTTGATTCCACGCGCTTTGACGATGGTTATACGCTCGTTGAGTGCCATCTGTTTACCGGTCGCACGCACCAGATTCGCGTGCATATGCGTCATATCAACCACGCCTGCGTGGGCGATCCACTCTACGGCAAGTGCGATGCGCGCGCCGACCAGGGCCTGACCAGGCAGTTCCTTCATTCCTGGCGCGTGGCGTTCGACCATCCCGTGACGGGGGAGCGCATTGAGTGCCGCGACGAGTTGCCGTGGGATCTCACTGCGGTTCTCGACGATCTGGCTCCGCGCTCGCTCGGTCGCACGGCCGTTGGAGATGAAATCGTTCCGCAGCTCGGTCTTCTCGAAGCCTAGCCAGTATTAGGTGGTTTCTTGAACTCGGTAAGCCTGCGGTAAGATATACGATTGTTTACGTTACGCGTTGCTGGGAGCCTGCATGCTCGCCTTTTTACAAACCAACACACCCATCGTGATCTTCAACCAGATTGTCGTCACGCTGCTCACGGTCTGCTTTCTGTACCAGGTGGTCTTCTTTGTCATTGGCGCTCTTCGTGGCGAGGTCGCGCCTCCCAAGGCCAAAAAACTCCATCGCTATGCCTTTTTTATTGCGGCGCATAATGAGGAGGCCGTGATCGCCAACCTCGTTCGCTCCATCAAGGACCAGGATTATCCGTCCGAGCTCATCGAGGTTTTCGTGGTCGCCGATGCCTGCACCGACAACACGGCGCAGCTCGCGCGCGAGGCCGGTGCCATTGTTTACGAGCGCAATGACCTGGCCCGCAAGGGCAAGAGCTGGGTCATGGACTTTGGCTTCGACCGCATTCTCAACGAGTATCCCGACACGTTTGAGGGCTACTTTATCTTCGATGCCGATAACGTTATCTCCCGCGATTACGTTTCCAAGATGAATGATGCCTTTGACCAGGGCTTCCATGTGGTCACGAGCTATCGCAATTCCAAGAACTTCGGCAGCTCGTGGATCTCGGCTGCTAATGCCACGTGGTATCTACGCGAGGCGCGCTTCCTCAACAACGCGCGCAATATCTGTAAGACGTCCTGCGCTGTTTCGGGTTCGGGTTACCTTATCTCGTCAAGCGTTATCGAGGGCATGCACGGTTGGCAGTTCCACACGCTGACCGAGGACATTCAGTTCACTACGTTCTGCGCTATTCACGGTATTCGCATTGGCTATGCGCCGGCGGAGTTCTTTGACGAGCAACCCGTGACGTTCAAGGCATCCTGGAAGCAGCGTATGCGCTGGACCAAGGGCTTTTACCAGGTGTTCTTTACCTACGGTAAGCATCTGGTCAAGTCGATGTTCCGCTATCATCGCTTTGCCGCCTACGACATGTTCATGACGATCGCCCCGGGTATGCTGCTATCGCTGATCTCGATGCTCGCTAATGCGACGTTCTTGATTGTGGGTGGCCTTTCGCATGGTTTCTTGGCAACCGAAGTCGAGATGCAGGCGTGCGCCGCTTCGCTCATTATGACCTTCGCCATGATGTATCAGACGTTCTTTATCCTGGCGCTGCTCACGACTATCTTTGAGTACAAGCATATTCACTGCGCGCAAAAGTGGCGCCTGGTGACTAACCTGTTTACCTTCCCGATCTTTATGTTCAGCTATATCCCCATCACGGTGGCCGCGCTGTTCCTGAAGGTCGACTGGGTGCCGACGCAGCACGCCGTCAACGTTACCCTTGACGAGGTCATGCAAGGCGCCAAATAACCACCACCAAAACCACCGCAAAGGGGACAGGCACCTTTGTGGTGGTTTTTGCTTTTGCGATGCAGCTCGAGGAGGAGTCCGATGGCCTATATCCCGTTTTGGATTTGCATCTTTGCCGGCGTGGCAATTGATGCCCGAGAGCGACGGTTTCCCAATGGGCTTGCCGGCGCATGTGCCGTGGCGGCGTTGGCGGGCGTTTGGCTCGACCTCGGTTTGAACACAGCGCTTGACCACGCCGGTCTTGCGGTCATCGTCTACCTTGCCCTTGTGCTCACTGAGTCGCTCTGGCGGCGCCTTCGCCACGCCCCGGGCATCGGCATGGGGGATGCCAAGGCGCTCTTCGCGCTTTGCACGCTCGACCCTATGGGTGGCATCGTGGCATTTGCCGTCGCACTCCTGGCCCTGGCCCTCTCCTGCCTCTTCACAAAATCACGCTCCCTGCCATTGCTCCCGTTTTTGGTGCCGATTTTTGCCATAATCGAGGTCGTGGGCTGCACTTTGTAACCGATTGCGCATCCTTCTTAAGGAGCATGCCATGGCAACTAATCAAGAAACGGCCGTCATTAAGGCGCGCATGGACCGTATTCCCTCGGCGTTGTCGCCCGAACTTGTCGAGCGCATTGCCGCCGATCGTGCTTCGGGCTATGTCAACCCGTATCGTTGCAACGACGATCAGGTCATTCGTCGTATTGATCGCGCCGCCGACAAAGGCACGCTTATGCGTCCGGCGTTTATGCGCGATACCGAAAAGATACTTCATCTTCCGGCGTACACCCGTTATGCAGGCAAAACGCAGGTCTTTAGCTTCCGTAGCAATGACGATCTGTCACGCCGCGGTTTGCACGTGCAGCTCGTCTCCCGCATTGCGCGCGATATCGGTCGCGCCCTGGGGCTCAATTGCGATCTGATCGAGGCGATTGGCCTGGGTCACGACTTGGGACACACGCCTTTCGGCCATGCCGGCGAGCGCTTCCTCAACGATATCTATCATGAGCGTACGGGGCGTTATTTTTTCCATAACGTGCAGTCGGTCCGCGTGCTCGACACACTGTACGGCCGCAACGTGTCGCTCCAGACGCTCGACGGCGTGCTATGCCATAACGGCGAGTACGAGCAGCGTGTGTTTGAGCTCTCGGACATGAGCTCCTTTGACCAGTTTGACCAGACGGTTGAGGATTGCATTGCCACGGGCTATAGCGCAATTGGGCATCTGCGTCCCATGACGCTCGAGGGCTGCGTCGTTCGCATCTCGGATATTCTTGCCTACGTCGGTCGTGACCGTCAGGATGCGATCGCGGCGGGCCTGCTGTCACCCGACGCTTTTGATGATGGCCGGGGCGGTGCCTACAACAGTTGGATCCTCACGCATGCCTCCATCGATATCGTTGAGCACAGCTATGGTAAGCCGCGCATCGAGATGAGCGAGGACCTGTTTGAGGAAATCCGCCGAGCCAAGCGCGAGAACTACGAGAAGATCTATAGCAAGGGCGGTATCGAAGGCGATTCCGAGGTGGAGCTGCGCGAAGCCTTCGAAAAGCTTTACGATCGTTGCCTGCAGGATATAAACGAAGGTGACGAGTCTTCGTATATCTTTAAGCACCACATTTCTCGCATCGAGCAGCAGCTTTCCTACTACGATCGCGCCTATGCCTGGCAGAACGATAAGGACCAGGCGGTCGTGGATTACATTGCGAGCATGACGGACGGTTATTTCTGCGAGCTCACGAGCAAGCTGTTTCCGGGATTGAAGTTTCCGCACCGTACCTATATTAACGAACGGTAGTTCGTATAAATTCGGTATACTGTTAGTGGAAAACGTTTTTGATTGATACACGGGATGGCTATGGACGACCTTTTTTCTGCTTCGACGCGCGAGCGTTCCTTTCAGAATGCGCCGCTTGCGGTGCGTATGCGCCCTAATTCGCTCGACGAGTATGTGGGCCAGCAAAAGGCCGTCGGTAAGGGCTCATGGTTGCGTGCCGCGATCGAACACGACGTGCTTTCCAGTGTGATTTTGTATGGGCCGGCTGGTACGGGTAAGACGACGCTGGCCCATATTATCGCCAACCATACTAAGAGCGAGTTTGTCGAGGTCAGCGCTGTGACGGGCACCGTGAAGGACTTGCGCCGCGTGATTGATGAGGCCAAGACGCGCCTGAATACCTACGACCGCCGCACCATTCTATTCATCGATGAGATTCACCGCTTCTCTAAGTCGCAGCAGGATGCCCTGCTGCATGCAGTTGAGAACCGTACCGTCATTATGATTGGCGCCACGACGGAGAATCCGTACTTCGAGGTCAACTCGGCACTGTTGTCGCGTGGGCGTGTGGTGGAGCTTGAGCATCTGAAGGATGAGGATATCGCCACGCTTATTGAACGTGCGCTTGAGGCACCGCAGGGCTTGAACGGTAAGTTCTCGGCCGATGAGGATACGGTCAAGACCATCTGCGCGCTGGCAGCGGGTGACGCTCGCTCGGCGCTCACGACGCTCGAGCTTGCGAGCGAGATTGCCGTCACGCGTCCCGATACCGAGGGAACGCCAGCGCCCGCGGCGGGGGAGCGCTATCCCATCACCGTGGATGACGTGAAGATCGCCAACCCGCGTCGCGGCTTTACATACGACAAAAACGGCGACATGCACTACGACATCATCAGTGCGTTTATTAAGTCTATGCGCGGTAGTGACCCCGATGCCACGATCTATTGGCTCGCGCGCATGATCGATGCTGGGGAGGATCCTAAGTTTATCGCTCGCCGTATTATGATTCACGCTTCTGAGGATGTTGGCAACGCCGACCCGCAGGCGCTTTTGGTGGCGCATGCCGCGTTTAAGTCTGCTGAGGTCATTGGCTATCCCGAGTGCCGCATTAACCTTGCTCAGGCTGCACTCTATGTGTGTTTGGCCCCTAAATCCAACGCGTGTGAGGCTTCGATTGATGCGGCGCTGGCCGATATCCATTCTAGTGGGCTTCGCGAGGTGCCGAGTTATTTGCGCGATCGCCATCGCCCAGGCAGCGACGACTACGGTGTGTATAAATACCCGCACGATTATCCCGAAGGCTGGGTCGATCAGCGCTATCTGCCCGAGGGGCTGGATCTGCAGGCATTCTGTGAGCCCGGCGGTTGCGCGTGGGCAGCGCGGCGCGTAGAGCAAAGCGAGCGCGACCGCAGCGGGAATGCACCGAAGTAGCTGCTGATAATTTTGTCCCACGTTGCTGCTCTTGGCATGTTCGGTCCCCTTTGGGGTACCATGAAAAGCGTCTGTATTTCGATTTTTCCGGGAGGCTTGTATGAGTCCCATTCAAATCGCCCTGCTGCTGCTCGCCGTTGCCGGCGTGTGGGCCATCGCTGAGCTCGCGCTTACCCTGCGCAAGACCCGCAATGTTGTCGACTCGCTCGATAAGACCGTGAACGACCTCAACAACACCATCGCCGAGGCTCAGCCTGTGGTGGCAAAGCTCGATGGCGCTGTCGATGAGCTTACGCCGGCGCTTGCCCAGATGGAGCCGCTGCTTAAGTCGAGCAAGACCGCCGTCGACGCACTTACCTCCAATCTCGTAGAGGTCGAAGCCGTGGTTCGCGACATTTCCGAGGTTACGGGCAGCATGGCCGAGGCCAGCAATGCTGTGTCGAGCGTGACCGACTCTGCCGCCGGTGCTGTGCAGAAGCTCTTCAATAAGGTGAAGGCTCCTGCAGCCGACGCCGATCGCAAGCTCGCCGCTGCCGCTGCG
>CAJLAN010000124.1 GCA_905204635.1 uncultured Collinsella sp.
TCGAAGCCGCCGGCACCGTAAGCACCGCCGCCGGCACCCGCTCCGTAGTTAGGGTCCACGCCCGCAAAGCCGAACTGGTCATAACGGGCTTTTTTATCAGAGTCAGAGAGAACCTCATAGGCCTCGTTGACCTCCTTGAACTTCTCCTCTGCCTCTTTATTGTCAGGATTCAGGTCCGGATGATACTTCCGGGCCATCTTCTTATATGCGCGCTTGATCTCGTCCTCGGATGCGCTCTTGTCAACGCCCAGAACCTCGTAATAATCACGTTTTTCTGCTGCCATACTTGCTGCTCCTCTCAGGAATCACTTAAGGATCAGGAATCAGGAACCGGCTTCCCCGTTCCGGATTCCTCATCTCTAAGTTTGCTCCAAAACGGCCCCAATGGGGCGGGGAATGATCCCCGTCCCATCGGTTCCGATCCGTATAGGTTTTTTACTTCTTGTTCTGGTCGTCATCATCCACGACCTTGTAGTCGGCGTCGTAATACTGACCGTCCTGCGCGCCGCCGGCCTGCTGACCGCCCATGTCGGGACCGCGATGGACGATGCGGTCCATCATCTTGGTGAGCACCTCGGATTGGTTATCCGTCCCACCGACAAAACCGACAAAACCGCACATATACTATCCCCTCTGCTGTTGCTGGGCATCAAATCGAATCAGTAGCTTTTGAGTATACCCGAGGGCGTAAAGAGGGGCGGAATGTTCAGGCAATCTCAACTGAATCAGCTCCGCTGTGACACGCGCCGGTTACCTTTAATGGATATGAGGTGAATGGGGCGATTGTTTTGCTATACTCTCTCCGCACGGGCGATTGGCGCAACGGTTAGCGCAGGTGCTTTACACGCACAAGGCTGGGGGTTCGAATCCCTCATCGCCCACCATTGAATTGGAAACGGTCCTCGAAAGGGGACCGTTTTTGTTTGGGCCCATTTCATGGGATTCGAACCCGCAAGGGTGCGGAGCTGAGGAAACGCGAAGCGTTTTCCAGCGCAGCACGCAAGGAGCGGAGCGACGCAGCGGAAACGAGCGGCGCCAGCCGCACGCGGACATCCCGCTGGGGGCACCATTTAAATTAAGAAGCCCGTTACCCTCGCGGTGGCGGGCTTTTTGATACCCATGTGCCGGGATTCGAACCCGACAGGGTGCGGATCCCGGCATCATCGCAAGGCCTGTGGACAAAAAATAGCAAATATGAGTACTGTTACCATTTTAGTAACAGCGATTTCATGCCTTCAGAAGGCGATTTAGACCTCAGGTGTCCTACAGCGAAAGAATTGCAGACGTTTATCGGCTAAGTACTTGGACATATGTTGCGTAACACTACATATTTTGCAAATAAATAATGTTACAGGACTTGTGACAGTACTCATATTTGACGTTTTTTGCCCACAGCCCTTTCTACCTAGGCAAATCGGCGGCAAAACGGGCTTCAAAGCGTCCTTCGCAAACAAAAAGCCGGGGCCCGCGTAATGCGGACCCCGGCTTTCAACCGTGACGGTATGTTGTCCCAGTCCTACACGTAGAACAGGATGTCGTCGTAGGTCGGGACCGGCCAGTAGTCGGCAGCCACGATCTCCTCCATCGCATCCACGGCGGCACGCAGCGCATCCATAGCGGGAACGACCTCGTGCGCGTACACGTTGGCCTGCTCCTGACCATCGAGGCCCTCGGCCTTCTGATGCACGGCGTCGAGCGCCTTGATGGAGTCGTTGATGGTGGTAATGCCGTTGCAGAGCTTGTTGAGCGTGTTCTGCTCGCACTGCATGGCGGCCTCAGCACCGGCGGCACGTATAGTCTCAAGGCCCTTAGCGACCTTGGTAGCATAGGCGGTAATGACCGGGCGATAGGTACGACGCGCCTCGCGAACCATCGTGGTGGCCTCGATGTTCATGAGCTTGTTGTACTTCTCGAGCTTGCAGTCGTAGCGGCACTGAGCCTCGGCCTTGGTCAGGACACCCGTCTCCTCAAAGAGCGCAATGGCCTTATCGGAAACAAAGGCGGGCAGGGCGTCGGCCGTGGTCTTGTTGTTGGCAAGACCACGCTTCTCGGCCTCAACGGGCCACTCGTCGGAGTAGCCGTCACCGGAGAACAGGATGCGCTGGTGGTCGGTCAGGACCTTCTTGCAGTACTCGAGCGCAGCGTCCTGGAACTCATCCTCGGGCGTACCCTCAAGCGCGTCGGCGAAGGACTTGAGCGACTTGGCCACGGCGGCATCCAGCACCAGGTTGGAGTCGGAGACGTTCTGCTCGGAGCCGCAGGCACGGAACTCGAACTTATTGCCGGTGAAGGCAAACGGGGAGGTGCGGTTGCGGTCGGTGTTGTCCTGCATCAGCTTGGGCAGGGTATCGGCGCCCAGGTCGAGCACGCCGCGCGTGGCATGGACGGAAGCCTTGCCATCGATGATCTTCTCGACGACCTCGGTAAGCTGGTCGCCCAGGAAGATGGACATAATCGCCGGAGGAGCCTCGTTGGCGCCCAGACGATGGTCGTTGCCGGCCGAGGCAACGGAGGCACGCAGGAGCTCCTGATAGTTATCGACGGCCTCGATCACCGCGGTGAGGAAGACGATGAACTGCAGGTTGTCGAGCGGGGTGTCGCCCGGATCGAGCAGATTCTCGGACTCGGTGCCAAGCGACCAGTTGTTGTGCTTGCCCGAACCGTTGATGCCCTCGAAGGGTTTCTCGTGCAGCAGGCAAACCAAGTCGTGGCGGGAGGCGATGAGCTTCATTTTCTCCATCATGACCAGGTTCTGGTCGATGGCCTCGTTGACTTCGCCATAGACGGGGGCGAGCTCATGCTGGCAGGGAGCAACCTCGTTGTGCTTGGTCTTGGCGGGAATGCCGAGCGCCCACAGCTCATCGTCCAAGTCCTTCATGTAGGCCGAGACGGTGGGGCGGATAGCGCCAAAGTAGTGCTCCTCGAGCTCCTGACCCTTGCATGGAGCAGCACCAAAGAGGGTGCGGCCGGTAATGACCAGGTCCTTGCGCTTGCGGTAGGCGTCCTTCTTGATCAGGAAGTACTCCTGCTCGTCGCCCACGGAAGGAACGACCTTCTTGGGGGTCTTACCGAACAGCGCCAAAACGCGCTTAGACTCACGCGAGAGCGCGGTCATGGAACGCAGCAGCGGGGTCTTCTTGTCCAGGGCCTCGCCCGTGTAGGAGCAGAAAGCCGTGGGGATGCACAGGACATCGTCCTTGATAAAGGCGGGGCTAGTGGGATCCCAAGCGGTGTAGCCACGGGCCTCGAAGGTGGCGCGCAGGCCGCCGTTGGGGAAGCTGGAGGCATCGGGCTCGCCCTGGATGAGGTTCTTGCCCGTAAACTTGGTAATGGCGGTGCCGTCGTGGTTGGGCTCCAGGAAGCTGTCGTGCTTCTCGGAAGTAATGCCCGAAAGCGGCTGGAACCAGTGCGCGTAGTGCGTCGCGCCCTTGGAGATGGCCCAGACCTTCATGGCATGGGCAACGGCGTTGGCCACATCCAGGTCGAGCGGCTCACCGCCCTCGAGGGTTGCAGCAAGGCGCTTCCAAATGTCCTTGGGGAGGTAGTCCTTCATGACTTCCTCAGAGAACACCATGGTCCCGAAGCGGTCAGTAAGTTCGGCCATACGGAACTCCCTTCGTATCGGCACCGCGTGAGAAGCGGTGTTGATTACTAACGAACGAGTCATAGCTTAGACTCGCCGTGTTTCCGCGACATTACCGTTATGTTGCTGTCGCGAAACCAATCAATGAGGTTACCCTATCGAGGCGGCGTTGCCACCCTCAACAGCCAATCAACTGCATAAATTGCAGACCTCTCCCCATGGTTTAAGGGTAGTCAATTTGGGATGGAGCTCTATTAACTGGTATTTTGCATCAGATACCAGTCTTTATAGTCCGTGCCTAGATTAGCCGCTCTGTTATAGAGAAAGCCGATAGCAAGGCATCTTTGATTGGTATCCCCGAATAACGAGTGAAACTCCACCGTGACACAGTGGTGCTGTAGAATCCTTACAACACATCACACTATTACGTATCTAGAGGAGCACGATATGCGCGTCGACGAGGTTTTTAAGCAGGCAGCATCCCAGGGCACCGCGCCCGTTTCGTTTGAGATGTTCCCGCCCAAGGGCGAGCTCACCCTCGACACGGCTCGCGAAGTGGCAGGCAATCTGTGCAAGCTTTCGCCGAGCTTTGTCTCGGTCACCTGCTCGGCTGGCGGCTCGGGCAACGGCGCCACCACCGCCCCCATCGCGCATATGATTACGAGCGAATTCGATACACCCTCGGTGGCACACCTTACCTGCGTGGGCCGCTCGCATGCCGATATCGCCGCCAAGATCGACGAGTATCGCACCGCCGGCGTTGAAAACATTCTGGCCCTGCGTGGCGATCTCCCTGCCGGCGCGACCGAGGACGACAAGCCCGCCTCGGACTACGCCTACGCCCGCGACCTCATCCCCGAGCTCGTCGACGCCGGCTTTTGTGTGGGCGCCGCAGCCTACCCCGAGGGCCACATTGCCTGTGAGGACCTCAACCTCTCGGTCGAACACCTCAAGCAAAAGCAGGACGCCGGCGCGAGCTTCTTTGTGACGCAGCTCTTCTTTGATAATGAGTGCTTCTACCGTTTTCGCGAGCTTGCCGACAAGGCCGGCATCACCGTGCCCATTACCGCGGGCATCATGCCGTTTATGGGCAAGTCGCAGATCAGCCGCATGGTCTTTATGTGCGGCGCGTCGCTGCCCTCCCCCGTCATCAAGATTCTCGCCAAGTACGAGAACGACCCCGAGAGCCTGCAGGCAGCTGGTGTAGATTATGCAGCCCGCCAGCTTTGCGACCTCAAGGAGCACGGCGCTGACGGCCTGCACCTGTACACTATGAACCGTCCTGCGATCGCCGCGACCATTATGGAGCGCCTGGGGTAATGGAAAAACCGCACATCGATACAATCGCTGTCGAAGTGCCGGCCGACCTTGCGTCACCGGCGCTCTACCGTATCGATGCCGCGCACCATCCCCGTGTCGACCGTGCCGAGATGCTGCGGTATCTGGGTTACGGCGGCCAGCAGATTGAGCCCGAGCTGTCACGACGTATTGAGCTTGTGGTCGAGCGTCTGGAACTGGACATTGAGCCTCGTGGCGTGCGCCGCGTGTTTGCCGTCGATGCCACGGGCGTGGACGAACAAAGTGAGCCTTGCATTCGCTTGGTCGGCACCAACGTTGAGCTGCGAGGTCGCGATATCTATCGACATCTCAAAGATGCCCGCTTTGCCGCGCTCATGGCATGCACCCTCGGCATGGACGCCGAGCGTCGCCTGCGCACCACGGGAGCCCAACATCCCCTGGAGGGCGCCGTGCTCGACGCCGCGTGCTCCGCTTACGTGGAAGCCGCCGTTGAGCAAATGGACCAGCAGGTCAAGGCTGCGGCCGCCGCACACGGACTCGCCGGCAACTGGCGCTTTAGTCCCGGCTACGGCGACTGCCCGCTCTCGGCCCAGCGCTCGATCGTCAATGCGCTCAACGCCACGCGGCTCATCGGGCTTACCGTCACACCCACCAGCCTGCTCATGCCCACCAAAAGCGTGACCGCGGTGATCGGCCTATTCGACGGCGAAGTCCACGAC
>CAJLAN010000125.1 GCA_905204635.1 uncultured Collinsella sp.
TCGCTCTGGGCGCCATGGGTTCCACGTTTCTGCGCAATGGCGGCCTGGTGTTTCCCCTGGCGGCATGCGTGATCGCGGCGGCGTTTTGCGCGTGGGACGCGCATGTGGCTCGTCGTGCGGCCAAACAGGCTGGTGCTGCGCCTTCGGGCGCCATCCCGCGTTTCCGCTGGGTGGGCGTTCTTGCGGTGCTTGCGCTCTGTCTTGCCTCCAATATGTACTTCACCAAGGTCTTTATGCCGGCGCACGACATCACGCCTGGTTCCAAGCGCGAAATCCTCTCGATTCCGTTCCAGCAGACGGCTCGTTTCGTCCAAAAGCACGACGGCCTCAACTCGGGTGTCAACCCCACGGTTAAGGAGGACGGCACCATCGTGGAGGCTCCTTGCGACGGCTTGGTGACCGACGAAGAGCGTGCCGTGATCGACCGTGTGCTCAAGTACGAGAATCTGGGCCGCCGTTACAACCCGGATAAGTCCGACGCCGTGAAGAACTGCTTTAACGAGTATGCCTCGCAGGGGGACATCAATGCCTATTTTGAGGTGTGGGCCCAGATGTTCAAAAAGGACCCCGGGTGCTATATCTCGGCGCTCATCAATAACTACTATGGGTATTTTTATCCGAGCGCTCGCGACGCATGGGTCTACAGCACGGCGCGCAGTGCCGAGATTATGGCAAAGCCCGATAACCTCAAGTACTTCGACTTCCATCCGGTCGATAGCAAGGTTGTGCGCTGGTGCGACCACCTGATCAACCTGTATCGCGTGGCGGTGCAGCGCATCCCGTTTATCTCGCTCACCATGAGCTCGGCCACCTATGTGTGGATCATGATCGCCGTGGTGGTCTATCTGCTACGTCGTCATTCGTGGCGCGGGCTGGCCATTTGGGTGCCGCTGCTGGGCGTGCTCGCCGTGTGCCTGATCGGTCCCTGCAACGGCTCGACCTACATGCGCTACCTGTATCCGGTCATCGCCTGCATGCCCTTTGCCATCGGCGCCACCATCACCCGCAGCGACCTCCTCTGGTCCTAATTTGGTGCAAAGGGGACAGGTTACTTTGCACCAAGGGGCTGTATCATCACGACGCCTTCATTTTGGGGTTTATCTCGCAGGCCAGTAGGTATATCATAACGACGTTTGTTTATATTGCCCGAGCATCTGCGCTGGGCTTTAGGTCGAAACCGATAGGAGACACGTATGTCCGGACACTCTAAGTGGGCCACAACCAAGCATCGTAAGGGCGCGCAGGACGCCAAGCGTTCCGCCCTCTTCTCCAAGCTGAGCCGCAACATCACCGTTGCTGCCCGTCTCGGCGGCGACCCGCTGCCTGAGAACAACGCCAGCCTCGCTGCTGCTGTTGCTAAGGCCAAGGCTCAGTCCATGCCCAAGGACAAGATCAAGTCCGCTATCGACAAGGCCTTCGGTTCGGGTGCCGACGCCGCTGTCTACGAGAACATCGTGTACGAGGGCTATGGTCCCGCCGGTGTCGCCGTCTACGTTGACTGCCTGACCGACAACCGCAACCGCACCGCCGCTGATGTCCGTTCCGCCTTCTCCCACGCTGGTGGCAACCTGGGCACCTCGGGCTCCGTCGCCTTCCAGTTTGAGCGCAAGGGCCAGATCGTCGTCGCCAAGGAGATCCTGGACGAGAACGCCAAGAAGGAGACCATGATCGCCAACGGTCCTGCCGGTGACGAGGATGAGTTCATGATGGCCATCGCCGAGGCCGGTGGCGAGGACTACGAGGACGCCGGCGAGGAGTGGATTGTCTGGACCGCTGCTAACGACGTCATGGCTGTCTCCAAGGCGCTCGAGGAGCAGGGCGTCCAGGTCAAGGGCTCCGAGACCACCATGGTCCCGACCACCCCGACCGAGGTCTCCGGTACCGACGCCAAGAAGGTCCAGCGCCTCATCGACCGTCTTGAGGAGCTCGACGACGTCCAGGACGTCTACAGCACCATGGACATGACCGACGAGGTCATCGCTGCCCTCGAGGAGGAGTAGCGCCCGCACGGGTTAAGCCGTGCATATCTGGGCATAATGAAGCGAGCATGCAAGCCTCGTGGAATAGATGAGCCGGATCCGCGTGCGTAGAGCACCGGACCCGGCTCTTTTATAATGATGCGAACCGTTTTGCATTCTGTGGACCGAAACCTGAAGGGAGCGCGCGTGCGCGTACTCAAACGAGCCCTAGCGATCGTGTATCTTGCCGCCGCCATCGTGGCGCTGGGTACGCTTGTCTGCCAGTTCTGGGGACCGTATACGTATCGCTTTATGCTGCTGTTGCGTGACACCATGCCTCGCGTCGTCGTTACGGTGTGCGCCGCCATCGTGGCACTTGGCGTGCTTATCGGGTTTTTCCGCCTGATGTTCGCGCGTCGCGAGCCGTCCTGCGTGCATCCGGCGGGGGAGCGCAATATCGAGGTCACGCTCGCAGCGCTTTCCTCGTGCGCCCGTGCCGCGGCGGAGTTCGATGATCGCGTGATGGTTGAGCGTATCGAGGCACGCGTTCAAGGCTCCGACGAGTCGCGCGTTCGTTTTAAGGTCGAGGCCATCGCGCTCGATGATAAGGACGTTGCCGCTCTTGCCACCTCGATGCAGCAGCGCATCGAGAAGGCCTGCGACACCATGCTCGGCACGCCGGGCACGACCGCGCGCGTCCGTTTTTTGCCGTCCAAGACTACCGTCCAGACCGTGGAGGTTTCCGGTGAGTGATACCAACCAAGACAAGACCGCCCGCACGCCGCGCCTGACGATCGACCAGAACGCTACGCCGGCAGGCGAGACCACCGACACCAAGCCCGAGGCCGGCGAGCAGCACGACAGCGCCGCCAACGACTTTGACGAGGCCATGGGGCTCATCAAAGGTACGGGCGCTGCTATCTGGAGCTACGCCGTGCGCCACCCCAATACTACGCTCGGCGCCTTGGCAGGCTTTATCCTCGCCGTGCTGGTACTTACGTTGGGCCTGTGGGACACGCTCGTCATCGCATTCTTTGTGCTGATTGGCGCCGTGATCGGCCAGATTCGCGACGGCGAGAACGGTATCGTCAACTTCTTCGGCCGTCTGTTTAGCGGCCGCTAATATGTATTCGACTGTCGCATCTGCGGCAGGCATAAGGAGGAACCATGGCTTTTAACACGAAGGTCGATGTGGCCGATACCGAGCTCGAGGCGAATGAGGCCGTCGCCGCCGAGGCGGAGGACGTAACGCTCGAGGACGAGGCGCTCGTCGAGGCCGAGTCCGATGCGGACGAGGATAACGAGGAGATGGATGAGGAGGCGGACGAGTCCGAGGACTCGCTGACCTATTCCAACGGCGTGATCGAGAAAATCGTCGCCATGGCCACCCGCGAGGTGCCGCACGTCCTGGGCATGAAGGGCAACCTCATGCACTTTGTGCAGGAGCAGTTTGGTGCCGAGAACCTGACCAAGGGCGTGACGGTTGAGGTCACCGATGACAACCGCGTGGTCGTCAACATCTCGGTCATCATCGAGTACGGCGCCTATGCGCCTGCGATCTTTGACGACGTTAAGGCGCGCGTCACCGAGCGTCTGGCCGCGATGACCGGCCTTGAGGTGGCAGGCGTCAACCTGCGCATCGAGGATGTCATCACCCCCGAGGAGTACGAGCACCGCACCAGCCAGCACGAGTAACCTACCAAAAAGGGATGTTTATTTTGGCAGGTTTTACCTGCGAAAACGCTAAACGGTCGACCGCGCAAGCAAAAGTGCGGTCGACCGTTTTCTATATGCCCCCGATGCAGGCATACCGCTCGTCTAACTAAGGGTTGCAATCTTCGCGTTCCGCGTTACCCTAATGGGCGCATTGTTTCCAAATTGTTAACGAGGGGTTGCCGTAATGGCCGACGAACACGAGACCGAAAGCAAGGCATGGGCGATTGAAGCCGCTGCGGCAGAGGCGGCGTCGCGTGCCCCCGAGGAGATGCATCGTCCTCCGGTGGTGCCGATGGAGCGCGTTGTCGGTCGCGAGGATATCGAACGTGGCGAGCGCGCCGGCCGCAAGCGCAGCCAGGAGCCAGGCTTTCCGCGCTTTTTTGCCGAGCTCAATCTGGGCCTGATCCTCACGGCCTTTGCCATCGTGGCCTTTAAAACCCCCAATCACTTTGCCTTCGGCGGCACCTCGGGCGTGTCGGTCATTCTTTCCACGCTGTTCCCGACTCTGCCCGTCGGCGTCTTTATGTGGATTATCAACGCGGTCCTGGTCATCCTGGGTTTTATCTTTTTGGAGCGCAAGGCAATCCTTTGGAGTGTCTTTGCCTCGTTTGCGCTTTCGGCCTACGTCTCGCTGTTTGAGCTCTTCATTCCGACGGATGTTTCGATGACGGGCGATATGTGGCTCGACCTGTGTTTTGCCGTCATCTTGCCGGCGCTGGGCAGTGCCATTGTCTTTGACATTGGCGCCTCGACAGGCGGCACCGACATCCTTGCCATGATTCTCAAACGCCGCACGACGCTTGAGATCGGCCGTGCTCTGTTGCTGGTCGATATCGGCATCGTGACCATCGCGGCTTTCCTGTATGGCCCGCGCGTCGGCCTGTACTGCGTGCTCGGTCTGTTTGCCAAGACGCTTGTGGTCGACAAGGCTATCGAGAGCATTCACCTTCGTAAGGTCTGCACGATCATTTGCTCCGAGCCCCTTAAGGTCGAGGAGTTTATCGTCAAGCATCTCAACCGCACGGCAACGATCAGCCGTGGCTACGGCGCCTTTTCGGGCAAGTGCGTCACGGTGATTATGAGCGTGCTGAGCCGTCGCGAGGCAGTGCAACTGCGCCGCTATACCCGCGAGATTGACCCTGGTGCCTTCATCACCATCGTCGATAGCTCCGAAATCGTCGGCAAGGGCTTCCGCGGCACGAACTAGCCCTGGTGCGCACTTTGAATCATTGAATAAAGCTACCCACGTTGCAAATCGGTCATCTTGGGGTATTTGTCCCCATATTGGGCGATAATGATGCCAAAGACATCGTTTGCGATCCAGGTGATTCGCTCTAGATACGAAGGGATGATTTCGATGTTCTGTTCGCAGTGTGGCGCCCCCATGGGCGATAACGACAAGTTCTGCGGCGTGTGCGGTGCCCCTAATACCGAGGTCAAGGCCGCCGGTCCCGCTCCGCAAGCTCAACCTCAGCCGCAGGGTCAGCCGTTTGTCCAGCCGCAGCCGCAGCCGCAGCCGGTCGTTGCGCCCCAGCCGGCTATGAACGCGCCCAAGGGTTGCATGGCTCAGGCCTTCAACGACATGCTTAAGGTTCCCGGCGCCTTGGTTCGCGTATGCCAAATCGCCTTTTTGCCGGCGCTGATCTGTGTTGTCTCGGTGCTGGTGCTGTTTATCCCCGTTATCGGCGGTATCGCAGCGGCCATTGGCTTTTTGCTCGCGTACGTGGCAAGCGTGTGCGGCGCGGGCTTTGCCATCGAGTGGGGTCGTGACCTGTCGCTCAAGGATGATAACGGCATGGAGCGTCCGCTGCTGCGCTCGACCTCGTTTGGATTGGGCATTTTCTCGTCTGTCATTACCGGTGTGCTCGAGTTCGTGGCCATTATTCCGGTGATTGGCGTGGTGTTCTCGGCTATCGAGAGCGTC
>CAJLAN010000126.1 GCA_905204635.1 uncultured Collinsella sp.
GGTGCCGGCGGCAGCAGGAGTGGCCTCCTCGGAAGCGGTTTCCTCGGTGGCGGCAGCCTCAGAAGCGGACTTGGCGCCACGCTTGACAGCGAGAGCGCAACCGAGGGTGTAGGCCCACTCGGCGTTCTGGAAGGCGATGGACTGGGTGTTGTTGACGATCTCACGCGGGTTGAAGCCCTTGTCGGTGCAGATCTGCAGAGCTTCCTCGAGGGAGGCGATGCCGTTGTCGGCGAGGCACTTGTTGATCTTGTCAGCGCGGCGCTCGTAACCTTCGAACGTAACAGTCATAGTTATTTCCCTCCCTTTCTACTCGTGAACCGGGAACACGCTGGCGACGGAGTGAGTCTCCTCGTCGGTGCGCGGGTCGATGTACTTGGCAGCGTTCTCCCACTGACCATAGTGGCCCATAGCGCCAGCGATGGCCTCCTCGGGGGTCTTGCCGGCCTTGACGGCGTCGGTGAACTTGCCGAGGTTCAGGAACTCGAATGCGATGATCTCGTTCTTGTCGTTGAGAGCCATGCGGGTGACGTAGCCCTGAGCGAGCTCGAGGTAACGAGCGCCCTTGGCCTTGGTGCCGAACATGGTGCCGACCTGAGAGCGAAGGCCCTTGCCGAGGTCGTCGAGGGAGGCGCCCACGGGCAGGCCGCCCTCGGAGAACGCGGTCTGGCTGCGGCCGTAAACGATCTGCAGGAAGATCTCGCGCATAGCAACGTTGATGGCGTCGCAGACGAGGTCGGTGTTGAGGGCCTCGAGGATGGTCTTACCGGGAAGGATCTCGGAAGCCATGGCGGCAGAGTGGGTCATGCCCGAGCAGCCGATGGTCTCAACGAGGGCCTCCTCGATGATGCCGTCCTTGACGTTCAGCGTGAGCTTGCAGGCGCCCTGCTGAGGTGCGCACCAACCCACACCGTGCGTAAGACCGGAGATGTCGGAAATCTCCTTAGCCTGGACCCACTTGCCCTCCTCGGGGATGGGTGCGGGGCCGTGGTATGCACCCTTGGCAACGGGGCACATGTTCTCCACTTCCTGTGAGTACTGCATGCCTCTCCTCTCTATCGTGTTGGCGTCCCGTCTGGGGGCCGTGGCTGGCGATTGCCGGGCGACCCTTCGAAAGGGACATGACATGCAGCCCCTATAATACCGCGAAATGCACGGAATATTCGGCGAACGGCTCAGTTTTCGTAGCGAGAAGTCCGGAAGTTTTAATTGAAACGGTTTAACTCTATGTTCTGTGGTCGTGAACTTCCGTAGAGGGGGTCCGTCTTGGGCAAGCTATTGGTCAGCTCTTGTAAGCATTGCGGGGGTTGACCTGTTGCAACGATGCCGTTCGCCGCCTGATTACTGCCTTTGGCCGCGCGAGTGTATTGTTTTGCGTGAATGTTTTGATGGCACGCTTCAATCGTGCTGTATTGGATGGCAAGCAGATCCCGGCGAAGGGAGCGCCATGCAGCGCGTTTGGAGAACGGTTACCGGCTTTTACCATGTCTGTGCCCGCGGTACGGGCAAGCAGCTCATCTTTGAGGGCGATGAGGACCGGTGGGAGTTTTTGGAGCTGATGCGCGAGTGCTGCCGCGAGGAGGGTGTGACGGTTATCGCTTGGTGCCTTATGGGCAATCACGTGCATTTGGTGCTTGCAGATTACGAGGACAGGATGAGCGCGGCGATGCACCGGCTGCTTTTGACGTACGCGCGGCGGTTCAATAAACGCACGAGGCGCACAGGCCATCTGTTCCAGAACCGTTTTGACCGGCGCTCGCTCGATACCGACTGGCAGGTGATGGAGGCTATTCGCTCCGTACACGCCGATCCGCAGGAGGCGGGCGTTAGCCTAATCGAGCGTTATCCCTGGAGTAGCTTTGCGGAGCATTTGTGCGCTTACGACGGTGACGCGGCTGATGTCGCGAGGGGATTTTCTGATCCTTCTTGCGTGCTTGAGCTTTTTGGTTCTGCCGAGGGCTTTATTGCCTATTCGCTTTCGACGCCCGACGGCAGCAAGCCAGCGCTGTGCGATATGAAAGAGACAGAGTGGGAACGCAATGCCTTTGCCGGCAAGTTGGCGAAGAGTCTCGGGGTTCCGCTCAACGGGGTTAAAACTGCACCGCCGGCGCAGCGCGATACTGTTATTGTTGGATTGAACAATGCCGGCTTTACGGTGCGCCAGATTGAGCGGTATACCGGGATTGGCAAAAGTACCGTCTCTCGTATCGTGCGCGCCCGCGCGCGAACGGCGATGCGGGCTGGCGGAAACGTGATGTAAGGTCGCCTGTTCACCGCAGCTGGGGTCGTCCATACGCCGCAACCAGCGTTCAAAAGCTTGGTACGGTAACTGCACTTCTTAATATGCATAGAACAATCGTCATCTTGCATAAAATAACAGCTCAGTCCGGGTTTGCCCGTGCCTACCCCCGTCTGCGCCGTGCAAAAAACGGAGTTTTCAGCATCGTGTTGCTGTCGGCACCGCCGCAATCTTGCAACATACGGGTCCCGAAGCTATTGATTCCTGCCGTTGCGCCCCCGAAGCACGTGCCTGCGTCCCGTCAGACCGCGATGCTTGTTCTAAAACACAATATATATGCGCCTAAAGACATTGATTAACGCTTTCGATGCGTATACACACAGCTTGGCGTGCTGAATACTCGCAAAAATGCACGCCGCTTCCTATGGGACCCGTCTGCGGCAGGCGCGAAGCGAGTCGGAGCTTCGCAGAACGGGGCTTGGCGCATTGCTTGGCGGGCCCGGGGCCCTGCCGCAGGCCTTTGGTGCTGTGGAAAACGCCCGTGCTCGCGTCTGGCTGTGTGGCAAATGTCAGACGGGGCGCCGGACGCGCGGACTTTGTGCGTTCGCGCTCATTAGGTAAAAACAGAGCCGCCCGTATCGGGCGGCTCGGCAATCAAAAAACTTGGATTCGGGGCATAAACTACTGGTTTGCTTGCCCCTCGAGCATGCCGTCGAGGGTGCGCCAAGCGAGCTCGGCGCATTTGACGCGGGCGGGCATGTGCGAGATGTCCTGGAGCTGGGCGGCTTCGTCCAGGTCTTCCAGGTCGTCCTCGGAGAGCTTCTCGCCGCGGATCATGGCGAGGAAGAGTTCCGCCAAGCGACGCGCCTCCTCGACCGTCTCGCCCGTGATGAGGTCGGCCATGATGTCGGCGCTTGCCTGGCTGATGGCGCAGCCGTGGCCGGTAAAGGAGGCTTCCTCGATCACGTTGTTCTCGACTCGTAGCTGCAAGGTGAGCTCGTCACCGCAGCTGGGGTTGATACCGTCGTGCTCGTGCGTGGGAGCATCCATCTCGTACTTATAGTCGGGGTGCGAGTTGTGCTCCATAAACGTGGTGGAGGTGTACAGATTACCCATTGAACGTGCTCCAAACGTGATGCAGGCCGGCGATGAACTTGTCGATGTCGGCCTTGTCGTTGTAGAAGGCCACGCTGGCGCGGCAGCAGGCAAGGTTCTCGACGCCCAGCCAGGTGAGCAGCGGCTGCGCGCAGTGGTGGCCGGCGCGGATGCAGACGCCGTCCATGTCCATGATGCTCGCGACGTCGTGCGGGTGAATTCCCTTGACGTTAAAGCTCACAACGCCGTGGTGGTTGTCCCAGTAGATGGAACCGATGATTTGGACAAAGTCGAGCTGCATGAGTTCGCCCATCAGATAGTGGACGAGTGCCTGCTCGCGGGCCTGGATGTTCTCGTAACCCACCGTGTTGACCAGGTAATCAAGGGCGGCGCCCGTGGCGAAGATGCCGGCGGCGTCCTGCGTGCCGGCCTCGAACTTCTCGGGGACGGGCGCCCAGACGGCGTCCTGCTCGGTGACAGAGTCGATCATCTCGCCACCGGTGAGCATGGGCGGCATGGCGTTCAGCAGGTCCATCTTGCCCCACAGCACGCCGATGCCCATGGGGCCCATGGCCTTGTGTGCGCTAAAGGCAAAGAAGTCGGCTCCCAGGTCGGCCACATCGACCGGCATGTGCGGCAGCGACTGCGCGCCGTCGACGACCAGATAGCCGCCGTACTTGTGGACGAGCTTGCCGAGGTTCTTGACCGGGTTCTCGACGCCCAGCACGTTAGAAACCTGACCCACGGCCAGAATCTTGGTCTTGGGACCAACCTTGGCAAGAACCTCCTCGGTGGTGAGCTGGCCGGTCTTGGTGGGGTAGAGGTAGACGAGCTTGGCGCCGGTTTCGCGGCAGACCTGCTGCCACGGGATTAGGTTGGAGTGGTGCTCCATGATGGTGATGACGACCTCGTCACCGGGCTCGAGCACCGTGGGTGCAAAGCTCTTGGCGACCAGGTTGAGCGACTCGCTCGTGTTACGGGTGAAGACGACCTCGTTGGCCTGTGAGGCGCCGATGAGGTCGGCGATCTGCTGGCGGACCTTCGCGATGGCGTCGGTGGCCTCGACGGACAGTGAGTACAGGCCGCGCAGGGGGTTGGCGTTCATGCGCTGATAGAAGTCACGCTCGGCGTCGAGCACGCAGGCGGGGCGCTGCGCGGTGGCGGCACTATCGAGGAAGGCGATCTCGGGGTGCTGCTGGAAAAGCGGGAACTGTGCCTTGTAGGGATTGGTCTCGATGTCGACGGTAGGCCAGCCGCGCGAGGCCTCGTCACTGGCGTCGAGCTCCATAGGCTCCGGTGCGGTACAGGTATCGCATTTAACGTGCTCGGTGTCGATCATGCGAGCTCCTCTTCAAAGTTGTTGATCAGGTTGTTGCCCAAGCGGACGACGGCTGCGCGGGTGCGCTCGTCGGTGGCGGAAAGCGCGGCGTCCTCCAGCTTGGCGCGAATGAACAGGTCCTCGGCGGCGTTTTGGTCAAGGCCACGGCAGGCGAGATAGAACAGTTGCTCGTCGCGGACGTGGCCGATTGTGGCGCCGTGGTTGCCGGCGACGTCGTCCTCGTCGCAGAGAATGACGGGAACGGTCTTGTTGTCGACGCCCTTGTTGGCCAAAAGCACCGTCTCGCGCTCGGTGCCGGTTGCGCCCTTGCAGCCGTGCACGAGGTCGATGGTGCCACGGTAGACCTTCTTGGACGTGCCAGTCAGCACGCCGTTGGCGTCGATCTCGCACTCGGTCTTGCGGCCGCGGTGGCGCAGCTCGTAGTTAAAGTCGCGCACCTGCTCGCGGGCGCCCAGGTAATCGGTATCGATCGTCACCTTGGCGGTATCGCCCAGCAGGTCGCCGGCAAGGCCGGTGGCGCTGGCGCCAGCACCCAGGACGGTGTGCTGCACGTTGACGCGCGCGCCCTCGTCCAGGAACAGGCCGGTGTCGTCGAGCGCGATCCAGCTATCGTCGAGCGTCTGCGTGCAGGTCACGTTGACGGTGGCGTACTCGTGGGCGCACACGCGTAGCGCGGAGCCCACGACGCCTTGGCCGGCAACGGGGGAGTCCAGGGCTATGCGCAGGTCGAGCGTTGCCTGCGGACGGGCGACGACATCGATGGCGGCGATGGCCGCGGCAGCGTCGACGCCACTCACGCGCACGGTAACCGTGGCGTGCTTGTATGCGGGCACATCGATGACGACGCGCTTGGTGGTGTGGTCGGCCAGGTAGGTGTAGGTAGCCTCGGCCATGCCAGTCTCGA
>CAJLAN010000127.1 GCA_905204635.1 uncultured Collinsella sp.
CCAACGACATCGACACGCTGCGCCAGATGATCAGCCAGTCGCTGCCCAACCTGCTCATGACGACCATCGTCATCGTCACGGTGTTCTTTATCATGCTGTACTACAGCGTTTGGATGTGCCTGGTCATTGTGGCAGGCGTCGCCTTTATGACCTTTATGACCAAGCTGCTCGGCTCCAACTCCGCGCGCTTCTTCATTGCGCAGCAGACCGAGCTCGGCGTGGTCGAGGGTCATATCGAGGAAGTCATGAACGGCCAGAAGGTCGTCAAGGCATTCTGCCACGAGTCTGCCGCCGAGGCCGATTTTGACGAGCGCAACGAAAAGCTCTTCGAGGTCTCGCAGAAGGCCAACATGTACGCCAACATCCTCATGCCCATCCTTATGAACCTGGGCAATCTGCTCTACGTGCTGGTGGCCCTTGCCGGCGGCATTTTCCTGGCGCTGGGCGTGCCCAACCTGAGCATCTCGGGTATGGCGCTGTCCATCGCCGTCGTGGTGCCGTTCCTCAACATGACCAAGCAGTTCTGCGGACAGATCGGCCAGATCTCGCAGCAGATCAACGCCGTGGTCATGGGCCTCGCCGGCGCCGACCGCATCTTTGAGCTCATCGACGAGAAGCCCGAGACCGACGAAGGCTACGTGACGCTCGTCAACGCGCAGGTGAACCCCGATACCTGGCAGCTCGAGGAGGCCGACCACCACACCGGCATGTGGGCGTGGAAACACCCGCACCGTGCAACCGGCGAGATCGAGTACGTACCGCTGCGCGGCGACCTGGTCATGGACAACGTCGACTTTGGCTACACGCCCGACCACGAGGTGTTGCACGGCGTGTCCGTGTTTGCCAAGCCGGGCCAGAAGGTCGCGTTTGTCGGCGCCACCGGTGCCGGCAAGACGACCATCACCAACCTCATCAACCGCTTCTATGACATCGCCGACGGCAAGATTCGCTACGACGGCATCAACGTCAACAAGATCCGCAAGGCCGATCTGCGCCGCTCGCTGGGCGTGGTACTGCAGGACGTGAACCTGTTCACCGGCACCGTGATGGATAACATCCGCTACGGCAACCTGGACGCCACCGACGAGGAGTGCATCGCGGCAGCCAAGCTCGCGGGCGCCGACGACTTTATCACCCGCCTGCCCGACGGCTACGACACGATGCTCACCGGCAACGGCGCGCAGCTGTCGCAGGGCCAGCGCCAGCTGATTTCGATCGCACGCGCCGCCGTCGCCGATCCGCCGGCAATGATTCTGGACGAGGCCACGAGCTCCATCGACACCCGCACCGAGGCCATCGTGCAGGCTGGCATGGATAAGCTCATGGAGGGGCGCACGGTGTTCGTCATCGCCCACCGGCTCTCCACCGTCCGCCATTCTCAGGACCACGGCCGCATCATCGAGCGCGGCAACCACGACGAGCTGATCGCTAAGCATGGGTACTACTACCAGCTGTACACCGGTGCGTTTGAGCTCGAGTAGGTAGGTTTGTTTCACGGAGGACCCCCAGGCGGGCCGGGGTGTAACCTCCGCGCGCAGTTTCGCAGCGAAGCGAGAATGTTTGAGCACGGGATGATATAGGCGGGCGCCTCAGGGACGGACGACCTTATTCGGTCTCGCCCGGTCGAGCGCCGCGGGCCAGGGCGTCCTGGTATTCCTTGACGGCCTTGATCCTCTGCATCGGCTTCAGTCGCTCGAACATGGTATTGCCGTGCAGGTGATCGATCTCGTGCTGCAGGCACACACAGAACAAATCGCCCGAGGCCTCGTAGCGAATCAGGTTGGCGTCCAAGTCGTACGCCTCAACGACGACATGGTCGGGACGCTCAATCTCGCAGCTAATGCCAGGAATGGAAAGACAACCCTCGCTAAACGGCACCAGATGGTCGCTCTGCTCAACAATAACGGGATTGATGAGCACGTACGGATCGTAGTCATTCTTGTCGCTGTAGTCGCAGTCGATGGTAACGAGCTGAATAAGCTCGCCGATCTGCGGGGCAGCCAGACCGCAGCCGCCGTTCTCGAACATCATCTTCTTCATCTTCTCGGCAAGCGCCTCGATCGCCGGGGTGATCTCTTCGATGACGGCGCACTCCTGGCGCAGACGAGGGTCAGGCGACAGTACGATTCCGTTGGCTTCCATGGCCATCCTTTCGGGTTGTTACATCAAATCATAGGCATCGACGTCAACGCTCACGCTCACGCCGCGCACGGAGCCCACCTCTTTGAGGCAGGCGTCGATATCATCAGAGACATGGTACCCTACCGGCGACTTCACAAGCAGATGGAAGCGGTAACGGTCCTTGGCTCTCTCGATTACACACGAAGCCGGGCCCAGCACCTGCGGCACGGCACTCCCCGCCCGCAAAAAGTCGGGCGCGGCGGCATGCCAGCGGCGCTTAAGAAGCTTTGCAATGCGCCCGATGTAGTCTTGCGCGTCGTCTCGGTTAGCCGACCACACCAAGATGTTGACCAGGCGAACAAACGGCGGGTACAGCGCGTCGCGGCGCTGTACCAGGTCGTAGTCAGTAAAGATCGAACGGTCGTGCTCAGCGACGGCACGAATTACCGGGTCATCGGGCAGGTAGGTCTGGATGATCACCTCGCCTGGACGATCGCCGCGACCGGCACGGCCCGCAACCTGCTCCAGTAGATCGTAGGTGCGCTCCCCTGCGCGAAAGTCGGGCAGCTTGAGGGCGAAGTCCGCATTGACCACGCCTACCAGTGTGACCTCGGGAAAATCGAGACCCTTTGCGATCATTTGGGTGCCCAGCAACACGGCGCAATCCGCCGCATCGAACTGCTCGAGCAGCTTTTTGTGCGCATCCTTGCCGCGCGTGGAATCGGCATCCATGCGAATAATGGCGACATCCTCGGGAAGCATCTGGTGCAGTGCGTCCTCGATCTGCTGCGTGCCCAGACCCATTTTTGCCAGGTAGCGACTGCCACATTTGGGGCAACGGCTTGTGGGCGCGGGATAGGGCTGCACGCGCCAAGACGAACCGCAGGTGTGACACTGCAGCGTGTGCGTGCGCTCGTGATACGTAAGCGCGGTGGCGCAGTGGTTGCAGGTGGGGACGCAGCCGCACTCGCGACACATCAGGAACGGCGCAAAGCCGCGGCGGTTATGTAGTAGCACTGCCTTCTCGCGGCGCTCGACCACACGCTCCAGGCCTTCCATCAGCGGTTTTGAGAACATGGAGCGACTGCCGTGAGAAAACTCACGGCGCAGATCGGCGATTCGAACCGTAGGCAGCACAGCGTGTCCAGGCCGCTCGGGCATCTCGACGCGCGTCCAGGTGGCACCGTTATACGTGCCACGGCGGCAACGGTCGAGGGCCTCGGCAGAAGGCGTAGCAGAGCCCAACACGAGCGGGCAGCGGTAGCGTCGCGCCATCTCGGCCGCCACCTCGCGCGCGTGGTAGCGCGGACTGGAGCCTTGCTTGTAGCTGGTCTCGTGCTCCTCGTCGATGATGATGAGGCCCAAGTCAATGAGCGGGCAAAAGAGCGCCGAGCGGGCGCCTACGACCACGCGGGCCGCACCACTGGCGACCATATCCCACTGGTCCAGACGCTCGCCGGCCGAAAGGCGCGAATGGAACACGGCAACCGTCTCGCCAAAGCGCGAGCGAAAGCGGCCGACGGTCTGGGCCGTCAGTGAGATCTCGGGCACCAGAACGCATGCCGAACGGCCGGCGGCCAGCACGCGCTCAATCGCCGAAAGGTAAACCTCGGTTTTGCCGGAGCCGGTGACGCCGTCGACCAGCACCACGTCGCCATGAGCGTCTAGACGGGCGCGCTCAATCTGCGCGAGTGCCTTTTGCTGGCCGTTCGTGAGCGCGACCGGCGCCTTGCCGCTTGCCGAGGACAGCGTGGTCTGCTCGCTGCAGCCACGCCAAGCACGGCGCTCCTCCACCACCACGACGCCGCGCCTTTCGAGCGCCTTGATGGTCGCTGACATGCTGTTGTAGAGCAGGTTGAGATCGCGCGTCGTGACCGGGCCGCACTGGAGCGCCCCGATGAGCTGACGCTGGCGGACCGCGGTCTTGGGCGGCGTGTAGTCGAAACCCTCGGGCGTGAGCATGACCCAGCGATTTTGGATAGGCTTGACGGCGGGGCGCTCAACCGTCCACACGCCGTCATCGCCCTTGACCACGCGCGGACTTCCACCCGGGGGCAAGAACAAACGCAAGCACTCGGAAAGCGTCGCGACATACTCGCGGCTCATCCAGCGTGCGATACGGGCAGCCTCCGCGGTAAAGAGCGGTTTGCTGAGAATCGCCTCGACGGGCTTGATGCGCGCAGGATCGAAGACCCTGTTGCCTTGCAGGTCGCCCAGCTCAGACGCAATGTCAATGATATAGCCCGCGGCCGCACGGTTGCCAAAGTGGACCAGAACCGTCGATCCGACCTGGGCCTCGTCGGCAAGGGACTCGGGAATGCCGTAAGCAAACGGTTCAGACAGCGCACGGGTGGGGATGTCGAGAACCACGCTCGTGTAGGCGGTAATGGGCTCAGGTGAAGGCTCGGGCTTGGCCGGGGCAGCACCGGATGCCGGCGCCGCCGGAGTCTCCTCCGGATCCAGCGAACCAAACAGCGAAAGTTGCTCGGCCATGGCCCCAGCACCTCCTATCCCATTCGTCTACAGAAACAAGAGCCCCGCTCGAGGTGAACGGGGCTCGGATACATACGTTTGCGCAGCGATTACAGCGCCATCGTGCGGGCGCGGTCGATGCGCGCCAGGCAGTCGTCGCGGCCGACGAGCGCCATGGTCTCACCCAGCGGAGGGCTCACCATGTTGCCGCAAACGGCGACGCGCACGGCCTGGAACACCACGCGCTTCTTGAGGTCCATCTGCTCGGGCAGCGGCTCAAGCGCGGCGTCGATGTTCGCGGCGGTCCACTCGGTAACACCCTCGAGCGCGGCCTTGGCGGCGTCCAGAATGGCACCCATGCCCTCCTTGGCCAGGCCCTTGTTGACGGATTTCTCGTCATACTCGAGCGTCTCGGCCGTGGCAAAGATGGGAGCGGCGACGGTCACGGCGTCGGACGGCATCTTGGTGCGCGGCTTAACGATGGCGGCAAGCGCGTCGATCCAGTCCTCACCGTACTCGACATTACCCTCGATGAGGCCTGCCTCGTGCAACTCGGGGACCATGATCTCGTCGGCAAACTGCGCGTCGGACATGCCGTTGATGTACTCGGCATTGACCCAGTCGAGCTTCTTGGGGTCGAAGGTCGCGGGGTTCTTGGAAATGCGGTCGAGCGAGAACTTGCTAGCCAGGACGTCGCGCGGGATGATGGTGGTCTCGCCGTCGAGCGACCAGCCGAGCAGCGCCAGGTAGTTGACGAAGGCATCGGACAGGTAACCGGCGTCGCGGTACTCCTCCACCGAGGTGGCGCCGTGGCGCTTGGAGAGCTTCTTGCCGTCGGCGCCCAGAATCATGGAGATGTGGGCGAACGTGGGCACAGGCGCGCCGAGGGCCTCATAGACCATGACCTGGCGCGGGGTGTTGGACAGGTGATCGTCGCCGCGG
>CAJLAN010000128.1 GCA_905204635.1 uncultured Collinsella sp.
GCGGCATCCACCATGGCGGGTGCAGCCTCACGCGCGGCAGCGACCATGCGATCCTTGATGCCCTCGACGAGTTTGCTCATTGTCTCTCCTCTTAGTTGTTGGACTCGACGGTTGCGGCGGTGTCGGCCGCGTCCTCGAGCTGCAAGTTCAATAGCTTCATGCCGTATTCCGGCACGTTGATATCGATGGGTTGGCCATACAGGTCGCCGGGGCGCACAAAGGCGATGACCGTCATAATGCGCGCCATGGCCTCGGGTGATTCGGTGAGCCCACGCTCAAACCAGCGCTGAATCATGCCAACCTCGGCACTCACGACATAAGTGACGTAGTAGTCAAAGAACGTGCCCAGCGCCAAGCCCAAAATGCCCGTCTGTGCACGCGGCACCACGGCCTCACGTGCGGTATCGATAATCCTTTTAATGAAGGCCTGGTCGCCGCCCGGACCCAGCAGCGCACCGATTAAGTCGCGGTTGGCCGCAAGATAACGCAGCAGCTCAACCGAACCGGGCGCGGGCTCGAGTTCATCGATGTTGTGATAGAGATCGGGTAGTTGAGCTGCGGTGATGAGCTCAATGCGCTCACGGATCTCGTCCAGCAAGCCGTCCTCGATTTGATTGATAAAGTCGGGAATATCGCGGTAGTGCGAATAGAACGTGCGGCGCGTAAGGCCAGCGCGCTCGGTGAGCGACGCGACATTAATGCGCGAAAGGTCGCCGCTTTCGGCAAGCTCGCTGGCAAGTGCCTGGCGAAGGGCACGCTGCGAGCGAAGGGACCGGCGATCACATTTCTCGAGCTGGGACAAGCGTCCTCCTTGTTACTCAGCCTGTGCGCTATTGCACAGTGCGAGTATTATTGCACACCGTGTGCATCAACACGTAAAGGCAATATTTTAGATGTGACGAAGGGACAGTCCCTTTGTCACATTCAGCGACCGCCTAGGTTGTGCCAGTTGTGCCTGGCTTTTGAAGCGGCATTGCCAATTGTTCAAAATGTCATTCGTGGGTAGAATAGTGTCGACGGCAGCCCAAGTTCTGGAAAGCTGGGCAGCGCCGTTGTTTGCATTAGGGGGTCAACGCCTTAGCGGCGGCGACCCCTTCTGTTGCGCTTCGAACGCTGCTTGAGTGCCTCGGAAAGGCCGACAAGCGCCGTGAAGAACGAAACCAAAGCGGTCAGAAGTCTCACGAAATCAATCAAATCGGTCATGGGCATCACCTCCCATCGGATGGAGGGCGCTGCCCGGCACATGGAACTGCGTCAACGATACGGATTCTATCAAAGCGCAGTTAGATATGCGAATGTTTGTTCGCATTTCAAGAGACCAGCATCACCTGTGACAAAGTGACTGTCCCTTTGTCACATTATTCGATGACGGTGCGGGAGTTTTGCTTGTGCATGGTGGCGAGCATGTGTTTGGGGACGGCGTGGACCATGCAGCTGCCGATGGTCGCGCTCGCGGCGGCCTTGGCGGCATCGCTTGCGTTTTTGGTCGCGTAGCTGTGGCGGAAACGCTTGAGCATGGCAATGTCGTTGCCGCCGTCGCCGTAGACCGCGACCTCGTCCTCGGCAATGCCGTAGTAGCCCGCCAGCCAGGACACACTCTCGCCCTTGTTGCACGCCGCGTCCGTGATCTCAAACATCACCGGGTCAAACGGCGCGTTGACCACGCGGTCCGAGCGCTCGGCCAAATACGCCTTAAGATTGCGCTCCAGCTCGGGCGAGGTCACGCGGCAGTTGATCTTACACACGTCATGACGCAGGATGTCGCCGATCGACTGATCGAAATACTGCTCCTCGTGATCCCCGCCACGCGCGCGCATGCCGCGCATCACGATGCGCTTGATAGGGCTGTCCTTTTTAAAGCCCGCCTGGTGCATCTCGAACGAACCGCTCGAGAACATGCCATCGGGCGTGGAGCAATCAAAGCAAATGTCCGGGAACTCCTTGAGCAGTTCCTCGGTGATCTGCGGATCGATGGTCCAGGTCTTGAGCACCTCGCCATGGCTGTCGCGCACGATGGATCCGTTGGAGCAGCAGGCGTCAAGCGCCAGGCCCGTAAAGCCATGCTCGCCAATCGGCAGCGTCGAGCGTCCGGTCGCGGGAACCACATGCAGGCCAGCCTTGGTCAGCTCGCGGATGGCACGGCGGATGGTCCCATCCGCCTCGTGCAGGGCGTTGAGCAGCGTTCCGTCTAAGTCACTCGCAAACATCTTGATCATGGACATGCCTCTCCTTCGTCTGCACGATATTGTAGACGAAGGAGAGGCATGCCCAAACAATGGCGTTCCGGCGCGGCGAGACAATGCTTCCGCAAATTTACGGTCCCCCAGCGCCTTAAGACATTCGCCATAAGCGACTTGTCAGCCGATTAAACAGCGCCGTCGTCAACGTCAGCACCGCCAACATGCCTGCGAATACAATCGCCGGTGTCCATCGATCATATGCGAGCCCGTAAACCAATTGGCCAATAGGCGTTGCACAGGAAAGCGTCATATAAACGAGTGCCAGCACTTTTCCGCAGAGTTCCTTTGGCACTGACCGCTGAACGAATGAAACGATTTCGACCGATGTAATGCTTGCCCACGCCATAACCCATGCCGAGCCGGCCGCAAGCGCGGCAAACGCTAATTCATCAGGACCGCTCAGTAGTGCGACAATAATCGGTACGACTCCAAAACTAATCATCGCAACATATCGACATATGCCCTTGAAGGAAAAACGATGTGGCCAAATACCGACCAAACCACTGCCGACAAGACCACCTAAGCCCATAGCCACCTCAATAATCCCAACAAAGGATGACCGCATTCCGAGATGCTTTGCAACAATAACGGGAGCACCAATCGTTAACCCAACTAACGCAAGGTTCAAAATAGCTGCAAGCAAAAACACAACGAGCAATGATGCGTTTTGAAACAGGTACCGAATCGACTCCCGAAAATCGCTTCGGCATGTCGAGCAAGTCGTACTGTCCCCTGTCATTCCAGATGAGGCGTTTCGCTTGGGTGCGCCCCCGAACAGCAGGGCTGACATCGCAAACGTCAACGCCGCGGTTTCGCATAGGGCATCGATACCAAAGCACCCATAGACTGCCGTCCCGACTACAGGCCCCAAGATATTGCTCGCCATGGTCATCTGCGAGACCAACGCAGTGGCACGCTCAACCTTTTCTGGGCCCGTCATGCGCACCGTCTCAATTTGAAGCATCGGTTTCAGCAGCGATTGGATGCTATATTGGACGCAAAGCATTGCTACCACGACAACGGCAAGAGGCAGCGAACGCTTCATGGGGATAAACAACAGTGATGCAGCCATCAGAACAATGCCGAGTACCACAAGAACCCCGCGATGTCTTCCCCGATCCGCCAAAATCCCGCCAGCCGGAGTCGCGAGCACGCCCGGTATGAACGCTATCGCCGCGACGGCGCCATATAACGTTGATGAGCCGCTGCAGTCGAACAAGTAAAGCGGGCACGCAAAGCACAGTGCCGACAACATCGAATACGCGCACAGCTGTGCAACAAGAAGACCGAAAAGCCTGATAGATCGCACTGTTTTTTGCGCCAACGAGACATTGCTCCTCCGCATTCCAGCCATAAGCCTGCCCCCTATACATACCATTAGTATGTATTTAATGACTTGAAAAGGGCAGCCGTGGCTACCCTTACAAATCAATTACATACCGTCAGTATCTATATTACCACCCAGCACGGTTCCATACGTCCCAAATCTGAGCCGTTGTCTGAAGCACTTCATTACCCAAATCGAGCCCCACCGCGGCCGCCATCTGCGCCAAACATTGCGCGCGAGCGAGCATTCGATCCTTGGTCTCGAGCGGACGGAACAGCGGCAGCAGCCAAAGATTCGCCAACAACGATACGGCCTCAGCCGCTTCGCGCGGGCATTTGCACGCAATGGAGCCGTCGGCGATGCCCTCCTCGATCACTGGCAAGAGACAGCCATCGGCCGACTCGTCGAACGAGCCCTGGTACCGCATCGCCAGTAGGCGCGAGCTTTTTACCGGATCTGCCGCAGGATGCATGCGTGCCCATAGCTCAATTTGCGGAACGACAGACTCGGGCGCGTACAGTCGCTTGAGCTTTTGGGCTCCGGTCATATTGCCGATACCAAGCGTTGAGCGACGTTGCTCAACAATCGGAGCCATTGCCCGATCAAATGCGGCGTTGAAAATCTCCTCTTTGCTCTTAAAGTGATGATAGACAGCACCCTTGGTCATGCCATCGAGGCGGTCGACGATATCTTGAATGCTCGTCCCCTCATAACCCTGTGCGCAGAATAGCTCCAGCGCCGCGTCGAGAATCTTCGCAACCGTCTCCTCGGGATATTTATTACGACCCATAATCCGTCCATCCGCAACGCAAGTCTTGTGCCTCATTGCAGCATTTTAACGTTGCGGATGGTAGGCGGTCGATTCTACACCGCGGCGGGGCCGTGTTCGCCGGTACGGATGCGGATGACTTCCTCGACCGGCTCGACCCAGATCTTGCCGTCTCCAACGGCACCGGTGCGAGCAGCATTGCAGATAATCTCGACAATTCCGTCGACATGCTCATCGGCGCAAATGAGCGTGAACTGCACCTTAGGGATCGTGTTGACAAGCAACTCGTTGCCGCGCACGTATTCCTTCCAGCCATGCTGCGCGCCGCAGCCCTGCACCTGATTGATAGTCATGCCACGAACATCGGCAGCAAACAACGCATCTTTGAGAACCTCAAGCTTCTCGGCACGAACGATCGCCGTAATCTTCTTCATAGTGAATTCCTCTCTTTATCAAAGAAATGAATTGCCATTCAATGACGCGGGTTTTCCAGGTGCCCGAGATTGCCCCGAAAGAGGAGCGCCGCGTACTTCGGTACGCAAGCGACGGTTTGAGGGGCAAGATCGGGTGCCTGGGAAAGCCGCGCGACGATTGAACGACAAGGTGCGGAGCTTGGGGAAGCTGCTAATCGAGTCCGGAGAACGAAGGGTAGGCGCTCTCGCCGTGCTGACTCGCATCCAAGCCCAGCGCCTCGTCGGCCTCGTCCACGCGCAGGCTACCGTGGAACAGCGCCTTGACCACCGTGGCGATCACCAAGTCGAGCACCAGCACAATAGCAACCGTCACCACAATGCCCAAGATCTGCGAGACGAGCAGCGACACGTCGCCCGTGTAGAACAGGCCGCCCTTACCGGTCCACGAGAGCTCCGGCACGCAGAACAGGCCCGTGAGCACGCCGCCCAAGATGCCGATACCGTGGCAGCCAAACGCATCGAGCGCATCGTCGTAGCCAAACTTGGTCTTAAGATGGCTGATGGCCAGGTAGCAGACGGGCGATACGATCAGGCCCATGACCAGCGCCGCCCACGGCTCGACAAAGCCTGCGCCGGGCGTGACCACCACAAGGCCCGCAACCAAACCGGTACTGGCACCCACCAGCGTGGGGCGACCGGTGTGCACGCGCTCGACGGCAAGCCACGAGACCATGCCCGCTGCGCTGGCCGTCACGGTGTTGAGGATGGCA
>CAJLAN010000129.1 GCA_905204635.1 uncultured Collinsella sp.
GCAGCGGGACCGGCAGCCTCGGCAAACGAAACACCGTGGTAGGAGGGGTTGGGCTCAGCGATCTGGGCGTACTTTCCGCTCGCCTTCCAATCGAAGTTACCGCCGTCGACGATCACACCGCCCAGCGAGGTGCCGTGGCCGCCGATGAACTTGGTTGCAGAGTGGACGACGATGTTGGCACCATGCTCCAGCGGACGGAACAGATACGGGGTGCCGAAGGTGTTGTCGACAACAACCGGCAGACCGTGCTTCTTGGCGACCTCGGAGGTGGCGTCAATGTTGGGGATGTCGGAGTTGGGGTTGCCGAGCGTCTCAAGGTAAATGACCGTGGTGTTGTCCTTGATGGCACCCTCGACCTCTTCCAGGTTATGGGCATCGACAAACGTGGTCTCGACACCAAACTGGGAGAGCGTATGCTCCAGCAGGTTGTAGGAACCACCGTAGATGGTCTTCTGAGCCACCACGTGGTCACCGGCCTGGGCAAGAGCCTGCAGGGTATAGGTGATAGCAGCAGCACCGGAGGCGACGGCAAGACCTGCCACGCCACCCTCGAGGGCGGCGATACGGTCCTCGAAGACGCCCTGGGTGGAGTTGGTCAGACGGCCGTAGATGTTACCGGCGTCGGCAAGACCAAAGCGGTCGGCGGCGTGTTGGGAGTTGCGGAACACATAGCTCGTGGTCTGGTAGATAGGCACGGCACGGGAGTCGGATGCAGGATCGGCGCTCTCCTGGCCAACGTGCAGCTGCAGGGTATCGAAACCAAAGGTGTGCTCGGGGTTGTTGATGAACTGGCTCATGATGATCTCCTTGATCGAACAAAAGTAATAAGAGTGAGAGAAGTAAGTCGCTATCTCCTGATCACGCCGACGGGCGCAAACAGGAGCCCGGCATTCGTCTTGGTAAGCAATTCATATGCGGGCCTCCTTTCGCATCCCGGTTCCGTGGTTGGCTTAATTACCTACCGCCTTTGTGTGTTTTGAATAGTACGAGCATTGTTTCTCTCGGTCAATCACTTAAAAGCGCTAACCTGTTATCGGTTTTGTAGATAACACACGAAAGGACGGGCGCCGATGACCATCCAGCAGCTTCGCTTTTTGATCGCCGTGGCAGAGTCCGGCTCAATCAACGCCGCGGCCCAGCGCCTCTATACCGCTCAGTCCAACATCTCAAACGCCGTCAAAAGCCTGGAACAGGAGCTCCATCTGGAAATCTTTACGCGCTCCAGCCGCGGCGTCACGCTCACCAACGATGGCACCGAGCTTTTGGGCTATGCGCGCCAGGTCGTTGAGCAGGCCGACATGCTCGAGGCCCGCTACGAAGACGGCGGCATCCCGCAAGCCCGCCTTGCCATCTCGGCCCAACACTACGCGTTTTCGGTCGAGGCCTTTGTCAACGTCGTCGAGCGCTGCCGCGACAGCAAGTTCGAGTTCATCATGCGCGAGACCACCACAGCGCAGATCATCGACGACGTGCGCGCGTTTCGCAGTGACATCGGCATCCTCTATCTGGATGACTTTAATACCCGTGTCTTGCAGAAGGCCTTTACCGATGCCCGGGCGAGTTTTCATCCCCTCTTTGATGCAAAAGTCCACGTGTTCGTCAGCGAACGCCACCCGCTTGCACGCCGCTCGCAGCTGTCCCTTGCCGACCTCACGCCCTATACGCGCTACAGCTTTGAGCAGGGCACCTCGAACTCCTTCTATTACGCCGAGGAACCGTTTAGCTATATTCCCTGCAACCGCAATATCCGCGTATCCGACCGCGGGACGCTCACCAACCTGCTTATCACCTCGAACGGCTATGCGCTGTCGACCGGCGTACTCTCCAGCGAAATGCAGTGGGGCATGGCCTCGATCCCCTTGGCAGACGCCCCGACGATGCATGTGGGCTACATCATGCATGACGACCGCAAGCCCTCTCCCCTCTTGCAGCAATACCTCGACGAGCTCAACCGCATCATCTATGCCAACCAACTGTCGGAAGACGGGATAGAAATCGTAAATTGCTAGCCCCCGGCGGGCATGGCGCTACAATGGTCACTCGCACGAAACATACCCAACGAAAGGAACCATGTGAAGGTCATCATCTATACCGACGGCTCGGCCCGATCAAATCCGGGACGCGGCGGCTACGGCGCCGTGCTCAAATACACCAACCCCGCCGGCAAGACCTTCACCTCCGAGCTTTCGCGCGGCTACGCCAAGACCACCAACAACCGCATGGAGCTCATGGCGGTCATCGTGGCGCTCGAGGCACTCAACCGCCCCTGCGACGTCGAAGTCCATTCCGATTCGCAGTACGTCGTCAACGCCTTCAACAAGCACTGGATTGACGGATGGAAAAAACGCGGCTGGAAGACTGCCAACAAGCAGCCTGTCAAGAACCGCGATCTGTGGGAGCGCCTACTCACCGCCAAAAGCAAGCACAAGGTTGAGTTCATCTGGGTTAAGGGTCACGCCGGTCACGAGCTCAACGAGCGCTGCGATGAGCTCGCCACCACGGCGGCCGACGGCGGCAACCTCGATATCGACGCCGGCTTCAACGAGAGCGACCTGTAATAGCGTTTTCGCGCAGCTTTATATCCCCACGCGCTACACTCATCCTGTAGACCAAACAACGCAAGGGGGACGTATGCTGCGCATCGCGACCATCGGCACATCCATGATTACCGACGACTTTATCCAGGTCGTCAACGCTAACGACCAAGCCGCGTTCGTGGGCACGCTCTCGCGCGATGCAGATCGCGGCGCCGCCTTCACCGCTAAGCACGGCGGCGAGCGTAACTTCACCGCACTTGACGAGCTTGCGTCCGCCGACGACGTCGACGCCGTCTACATCGGCAGCCCTAACGCACTTCACTACGAGCAGGCCCTTGCCTGCATCGCCGGTGGCAAGCACGTTATCGTCGAAAAGCCTTTTTGTGCCACCGAGGCACAGGCGTTCGAGGTCTTTCGCGCAGCCGAGGCGGCGGGCGTTGTGGCCCCCCAGGCCCTGCGCCCGCTTCACGACCCCGCCTTCCACGCCATTGAGGACGCTCTGGGCGAAATTGCGCCCATTCGCCGCGCCTCGCTGCGCTTTGGCAAGTATTCCTCGCGCTACAACGAAATCCTCGCTGGACGCGCCACCAATATCTTCGACTGCAATATGGCATCGGGTTCCCTCATGGACATTGGCGTCTACGCCGTCGAGCCCATGGTCGAGATTTTCGGCATGCCCTCCGGCCTTACGAGCATGACTACTCTGCTCGACCCCACCACGCGACAGCTCACGCACGGCCCCATCGACGGCTGCGGTTCCATCCTCGCCAGCTATGGCGGAGGCCGCATCTCCGTCGAGCTCGCGCACTCCAAAATTACGAATGACCTGCTGCCCTCGCAGATCGAAGGCGAGCGTGGCACTATCCAGATCGACCATCTGTCCACGCCCCGCAACGTCCGCATCGACTATCGCGGCGATGTCGTACGCGGCTCGGCGACCGAGGCACCGCGCGAACAGGGCGACAACGGCCGCGTGCTCGACCTGCCCAAATCGAGCAACACCATGGAATACGAACTCACAGACTTTATCAGCGCCATCGGCGGCATCGATAACGTTAAGGAAGAGATTTGGGAGACCCCGGCAGGACGCCACGAGCTTGGCCACTACCGCGATGTCACGCTCGTCTCACTGCGCATCATGGATGCCGTGCGCCAGCAGGCGGGTATCGCCTTCCCCGCTGACTCTAACAAGCAGGCATAGCGATGGGTTTTTTCGACAAGCTTTTCTCGGGCGTCACCGGCGGCAGCCGCGAACCCCAAAAGCCCTCTGGCGTCGAGCTCGAGCTGCGCCGCAGGCTTACTGTGCTCGCAGGCGACGAGGCCACTCAAGACACTCCCCTGCGCTACTTCCTGCGCTGGGCGGGGCAAGTCCAGGGCGTTGGTTTTCGCTTTACCAACACCAACCTCGCGCAGGCACGCGCACTCACCGGCTGGGTGCGCAACATGGAAGACGGCTCAGTCGAGATGGAGATACAGGGGGCTCCGGCAAACATCCTATCTCATCTCGAGGCGCTTCATGCCTCCTATGAGCGCATGGGGACGCGTTTTCGCCTCGTAGACGCCCAGGCCCGAGCCCCACTTACCAATGAAGACGGTTTCAGTCCTCGTTATTAGTATTGTGTGCTAAATACGGTATCATTTACCTACGACCGTTGATAGAAAAGAGGCGAGGCGCATGGCCGTGCAAAGAAGAAACACCAAGCAGCGAAAGCTGGTTCTTGATGCCGTGCGCCAAAGCTATAGCCATCCCACCGCCGATGAGATCTACAACGCCGTGCGCGAACAGGATAACAAAATCAGTCGCGGCACGGTCTACCGCAACCTCAATCTCTTGGCCGATGCCGGGGAGATCCTCTCGATCAAGACGCCGGGCGGCAGCCGCTTCGATCGCACCACCGAACCGCATGCGCATGTCATCTGCACCTCGTGCAGCCGCGTCGTCGACGTACCGCTCCCCTTCGATGCCCAGCTCGACGCAAAGGCGTCCGAGCAAATCGGCTGGCACGTCACGTCGCACTACACCATCTTCGAGGGCCTCTGCCCCAACTGTAGGTAGATTTTGGAACATGCCTACTCAGCAAGTAGACGACGTAACTCTTCTTCGACCGTGCGCACGTAGCGGACACGGTCATTGACACCGCACATGCTGGGGTTGCAGCTCTCCATCAGATAGGGATGGCCCACGACGTTGAGCATGTCGCGATCATTCTCATTGTCGCCAAACGCCATCATCTCATCGGGCGAAATCCCCAGGGCACGACCGTAATCGGCAAGCGCAGAGCCCTTGCCCGAACCGAAACCGATAAAGTCCGTCCATTCGGTTCCCGACGTCATCACGTCGACACGGTCGCTAAAGAGGCGCTCGAAATACTCCAGGGCCGCTGGCTGATCCACCTCGGGCGTCTGGAAGGCAATCTTAATGACTTCCTCGTCGATGTCCTCGGGACAGTCGACCACCGCCACATCGCAGTGGACCTCATGGCGCAGGTGGTCAACAAACGCATCGTTGCCGCTCATGGTGTAGAGGTGCCCCTCGCACGAAAGTGTCACGTCGGCATGGGGATACGCAACCACGGCATTCGCGACATCCATAGCAAGGCTACGCTCCATGGAACGCTTGACAACGGCACGCCCCTCGCTCATCACCAGGGCTCCGTTTTCGCATACATAGGCGAGCTCATCGGCCACCGGGGCAAACAGGTAGCGCAAGCTCGCATATTGACGGCCACTCGCCGGCATAAACACAATGGCGCGACGATGCAGCTCGTCGATGAGCTCAAATGCCTCAGGACGCGGCTCCGCTCCCCCGGATGCAGCAACGTGCCGTCCAAATCGCATGCAATCAGCTTGATTCCTTCAAGACCCATATGCTTTCCCCCCAAAGCAC
>CAJLAN010000130.1 GCA_905204635.1 uncultured Collinsella sp.
ACGGACTCGGGCGCCTCATCAACGGATTCATCTGGGATAAGTTCGGCTATCGCGTATGCCTCACCTGGATCGCCGTGGCCTTCGCCGCGGGCATGCCGCGGGCGAGCATCTCCTCGCGCCGCCGCAGGAGCCGCTCGGACCCCTTCCTCCCGTGCATCCTTATCTCGAGGGGCACGCCCGTGTCCCTTGGCATGAGCTTCGGCTGGGGCCGTGCCGCGGCGTAGCACCATGAACCCTCAACGGCCAGCTTCCTCACGAGCGCGTTGCCCGCACCGCTGATGCCTCCGAGCCGCACGGAGTCGCCACTCGACCTCTGACTCGGCGCGAGGCCGAAATAGGCCGTGACCTGCCTTCCGGAACGGAACCTCGTGAAGTCGCCGACCTCGGCCGAGAAGGCTGCGGCCAGCGCGAAGGCGCAGCCCTTGATCGACTGGAGGGCGGCCACCTCCGCGGCGATCGGGCTGGCATCCACGGCGGCCCTGTACTCGGAGAGCAGGTCCGCCCGGGCCTCCGCCGCGGCCTCGACCTCGTTCCTCAGGGCGGCGAGCGTCCGAACCCCGCCATCGTCCTCCGGCCTGACCTTGTCGAGCCACCTCAGGAAGTCGTAGGTCCAGTACTTCCTCGGGTTGCCGGCGGGCGTGGTGCCGCCGTAGACGAACCCCCGCTTTGCGAGGAAGGCGAGCAGCCGCTGCTTGGCGGGCGCCAGGCGCGCGGTCGCCCCGTCGTAGGCGCCGGCGAGGTCCCTGATGCCTTCGACCTCGGGGGAGGGGACCCATACGGGGGAGATGTCGTGGGCGAGTATCGCCTTGGCCATCCTGGCGGCGTCGTTCCTGTCGTTCTTGGAGGCCGAGTCGGCGGCCGACCTGGGGATCTTCGAGACCGCGGCGACGACGCACTCGACGCCGAGCCCGGCGAGCTCCCTTTGCGGGGCGAAGCCGAGGGAGCCGCTCTCGTAGGCCGCGAGCGACGGCCCGGGGAACCCATCCATCCACCCGGCGATCTCGCCCCAGGGGTTGCCGGGGAACCTCCTCGTCACGGCCTCGCCCGTCTCCGCGTCGAGCGCGCAGACGGTGGTGGACCTGAGGTGTACGTCCATTCCGAAGGCGGTAGAATATCTAGGCACGGGAGCCTCCCAACCTCGTTGCGGCGCGGCTGCGCCTCTGGCACTTCAACAACATTGTCGCAGCCCCGACCCGCGGTCACGAGCGGGGGCTCCTGTCGTTTCCGTGCCCCTGGATTGGGTCATAGTGTCTGTCGTTGCCAAAACAACGGTGTTCCCTTGGCTGGCTTAAAGTGGCGCTTGTACCTGTGGCGTTGCCATCGCTGCCGAAGGCGGCACTTGGGGACGTTCCTTTTCTGCCGGCAGTTGGGGACACTCCTTGTGCCAGCGTTGCATCGAGTGCTTGGGAAACCGCGACCCGGTTTTTGGCCGAATAGTGGGTCGAATTTTCCGGATGGGGTGGGTTGCGGAAAGTGCGACCCGGAATATTGCTCTGAAACGGGATGCGGTTTCCCTGATGTGCCTCAAACGGAAAGCGCATCCCATTCCGGAGCTCCAAAACGGGATGCGCTTTCCGCGCGGAAGAATTGTCGCAGCTGCGTTAAGCAGTGTCGCTCGTTACTCGCCCAGGATTAGCGCTGCGAGCTCGCCCTGGGTGTCCACCACGTAGTCGGCGCCGGCGGCCTCCAGCTCTGCACGGCCGCGGAAACCCCAGCTGACGCCCGCGCTCTTAAGGCCGGCGTTGTGACCGGTCAGAACATCGACATTGGAATCGCCCACATAGAGCGTGGTCGCCGGATCGGCGCCTAGCTCTTCCATCACATGCAGCGTAACAGGCGCCTCGGGCTTGGGGGGAAACGCATCGATGCGGCCCTGCACCAGCGCAAAGCGCTCGGAACCAAAATACTTCTCGATAAGCGGAGCCGCCGAGACGTGGTCCTTGTTAGTGAGCACGGCAAGCTGCACGCCCGCGGCGCGCAGGCGGTCGAGCATCTCGATCGTACCGGCATAGGGGGCGGTGTGGTCCTCCTTGTGCTCGCCGTAGTAAGCCCTAAACTCGGCAAGCGTTTGCTCAAACATACGGCTGTCGCCCGCATACTCGGCAGGCATAAAGCGCTCAACCAGCTTGAGCATGCCGTTTCCCACCTTGTAGCGGTACTCGTCAACGGCAAACGTGGGCCAGCCGTGCGCCTCGCAGGTATGGTTGCCGGCGGCCGCCAGGTCCTCGAGCGTGTTGAGGATGGTGCCGTCCAGGTCAAAGATCACATGGGAAAAAGCTGCTGCCATGGGTGCTCCTGCCGCTTGAGTTGTAAAACGCACCCCATGATACTGGGCATGCGTGTCGGGCATGTTTGGAATCTGAATATCTTTAATAGCCCTGAGCCTTTGTCGTTAGCAAATTCTCGGCAGCTGCTCTCCTACGAGCATGTCGAGGATGCGGGTCGAACCCCAGCCGGTGCGCACGCGCACGGCGGGGCGGGCGCCCTCGGCAAGTGGCAGCACGCGGCCGACGATGGCGGCATTCTCGCCGTAGCGGGCGGCGCGCATGGCGCTCAGCGCGGCATCGGCTTGCTCGGCCGGCACGACGGCAACCATCTTGCCCTCGTTTGCCACCTGCAGCACATCGTAGCCGAGCATCTCGCAGGCCGCCTGCACGTCGGGGCGCACGGGCACATCGTCCTCGTCGATCTCCATGGCAACGCCGCTGGCCTGCGCAAACTCGTTGAGCGTCGAGGCCAGGCCACCGCGCGTGGGGTCGCGGAAGCAGCGTGTGTCGGGTGCTGCGGAAAGCACATCGGCAATCAGGTGGTTGAGCGGCGCGGCGTCGCTTTCGAGGGTGCTCGAAAACGCCAGACCCTCGCGTTGGCTCATGATGGCGATGCCGTGGTCGCCCAGTGTACCCGAGACCAGGATGACATCGCCAGGCTGGCAGTTTGCGCCACTGAGCGCCACACCCGCGGGCACTTCGCCCACGCCGGCGGTATTGATGTAGACGCCGTCGGCCCCGCCGCGCTCAACCACTTTGGTGTCGCCGGTGATGATCGCCACGCCCGCTTCGCGCGCCGTCTCGGCCATGGTCTGCACAATCTGACGCAGCTTGTCCATGGGATAGCCTTCTTCGAGGATAAAGCCGCACGACAGGTAGCGCACGTTGGCGCCCGAGGTCGCGACGTCGTTGACGGTTCCACACACGGCGAGGCGGCCGATGTTGCCACCGGGGAAGAACTGCGGCGAGACTACAAAGCTGTCGGTCGACATGGCGATGCGCCCGCTCGCGGGCAGCGCGGCGACGCCGGCATCGTTGCCTTCGAGCAGCTCGGGCGAACCAAAGGCATCTAAAAAGACCTCATCGATGATGCGTTTCATCATCTGGCCGCCGGAGCCGTGACCCAGCAGGACGGTGCTATCGGTAACGCTATGGGACATATCGAAAACTCCAATCGTGGGTGGAATTATATGGGTGAGGCGCAGCGTCGACTGGTTCGCCGTTCGTTAGAACGGCGGAACCTATTAGCCTCGGTAGCGGAAATATGCTGCGCAGCTGCCCTCGGAGCTCACCATGCAGGGGCCGACGGGATGCTCGGGCGTACAAGCGTGGCCGAACAGGGGGCAGCTGCTCGGCGTAATGGCCCCGCGCAGCACGTCGCCGCAGCGGCACCCGCGCGGCTCAACCGTCGGCTCAACGGGCACGTCAAAGCGAACGCGGGCATCAAAGCGCGAGAACTCGGGGCGGATGGAAAGGCCCGAGTTGGCAATCGGCCCCAGCCCGCGCCATGTGGTATCGCACGGCTCAAATACCTGCTCGACCAGCTGGCGCGCCACAGGATTGCCGTCGGCATTGACGCCGCGACGGTATGCGTTGTCGATCGCGGGTTGCCCCTCAACAACCATCTGGACCAGCATGCAGATACCCTGCAAGATGTCGACCGGCTCAAATCCCGTTACCACGCCTGGAGTCTTAAACTCGTCGACCAAAAAGCCAAAGGGGGCCAAGCCCGTGATGGTGGCGACGTGGCCCGGCAGGATAAAGCCGTCGATGGCGGTCTCGGGGTCGTTGGCGATGGCGCGCAACGCCGGCGGCGTGGTCTTGTGGGCGCAATAGACCGAGAAATTCAAAAGCCCGCGCGCCTCGGCCTCCAAGATGGCGGCGGCGATGGTGGGCGTCGTAGTCTCAAAGCCCACGCCCATAAAAATGACCGGGCGATCGGGGTTTTGCTCGGCAATGTCGAGCGCGTCGAGCGGGGAATAGACGATGCGGATGTCGCGTCCTGCCGCCTTTTGCGCAGCGAGCGAGGTGGATGATCCGGGCACGCGCATCATGTCGCCAAAGGTGGTGATGATGGCTCCGTCTATGTTGGCGAGCGCGATTGCGTGGTCGATGTCGCGGTTGGCGGTGACGCAGACGGGGCAGCCCGGGCCGCTCAGCAGCTTGAGCCCGGCCGGCATAATGGAGCGAAAGCCATAGCGCCCGATGCTCACGGTATGCGTGCCGCAGACTTCCATAAGGTTGATGGCGCGGTCGCCGACAAGCTCATGAATGCGCTCGATGAGCTCGCGAGCCAGCTTGGGATCGCGGAATGCCGAGAAATCGATACCGGAGCGCGCCGGCTGCTCGGCCGCCACTAGTATGCCTCGGCGGGGTTGGTGGCAAGCTGGTCTTCTTCGACCAGCTCGGACATGGCATTAACAAGCTCGAGCGTCTCTTGCGCTTCCTGCTCGTCGACAATCTGGATGCCAAAGCCGGCGTGCACGAGAACATAGTCTCCTACCTGCGCCGTCGGCACGAGTCTCAGCGAAACAGGGCGCTCGATGCCCATCATGTCGACGGTGGCCTTGAGGTCATCGTCGCGTTTGACTACTTTACCGGGAACGGCAAGGCACATAATGTTCCTCTTTTATACGCTTTGCGCTGGATGGGCGCTTAATAATCCATCAGTTGATGGTAGCGCTCGCGGGGTTCGCGGGCAAACGCGTTACGCCTGTGAGACGGTTGGGCACAGCGGCGTGTGAGGGCGAGCTACTGCGATGCAATCTGCGCAAGACGAGTGCGTGCGACTGCCGCCTGACCGTAGGCGATGCAACCGTCATTGACGGGTACGGTGTGGGGGACAAGGACAGTAAAGCCTGCGCTTTTGAGCTCGCGGGTGAGGAGCTGGAGCAAAAGTCGGTTCATGAACACGCCGCCCGAGAGCGCGACGGTATCGATGCCTTCGCGCGCGCAGATTTCGCGTGCGATTCGTGCCGAAGAGCGCGCGATGGCGATATGGAAGTCGAGCGCGAGCCTGTAGGCGGG
>CAJLAN010000131.1 GCA_905204635.1 uncultured Collinsella sp.
TGAGGCGGGTGGCGTATTCCTCATCCTTGCCCGGCAAAAAGACAAAGTGCATGTCCTCGAAGCTGCGCAGGAAGGGGAGTGTGCGGTCCATCTCCGCGCGAAAGCGAACGTACGGTTGAGGCAAACTGGCACCGGCCATCACCAACACAACGGTCTTGTCAGCGGGGAGATTGAACTTCTCGAGTTCTTCCTCGCGATTGTAGTCCGTATCAAACCCGGCGCGAATGGGGATGCCTGTGATGCGGATTTTGGTCTCGGGAACTTTACGGGGGCGAAGTGTCTCGGCCATAAATTCGTTGGCTACGCAGAACAGGTCGGTGTCCTTGTGGGGCCAAAAGCCTTCGACTTCATAGTCTGTTGGTACGCAGATGACTGGATAATCGATACCCGTGATAACGCGGGCACCCACAGCGACGTTGGCCGCCGTGATGTGTGTTGCGACCACGGCTATGGGCCTGCGGGTGCGGACATATTCGTTGAAGGCAGGGAACATAATACGTGACCATGCCGTGCCTCCGCCCCAAAGCAAGTGTCCGGTAAGGGTATAACGCCAGGTCAAGTCATATATTGGACGCGTGGCGCCGGTAAACGAGGCAGCCGTTTTGTTGCCGTCGAATTTAATACGTCCAAAATCAAGGATATCGAGCACTTCAATCTCAACATCCTCGGGGATGCCGCTGGTGCCGCGGATGAGGTCGAATGCCTGCGCAATCGCGTTGGCGGCGGCTTTGTGGCCCGATCCAACCGATGCGTGCACAATGGTTACCAGTGGTTTTTGTGCAGGTGAAACGGTCATTTGCTCCGGTTGGGGAGTAGCTTGCATGGGCAGGGGAGCGCTATTGCTCGTCTGCGTTTGATCCATCGATAACTCCCCTTCAGCTTTGATACGCGATTTATCATTGTAGTGCATGAGTGTCATGTTCACGTAAATTTGGGTATGAGCGCAAAGAACGCCAATCTTTCGACAGGAGGTCTCTTCATGACTACCGATCAGCCGATCGATGTTGCGATTATCGGTGGCGGCCCCGCGGGCTATGCTGCCGCCATTTACGCTGCGCGTGCCAACCTAACGACGACTGTGATTGAGCAGGGCATGTCGGGAGGGCAGATTGCCACAACCAATGAGGTCGAGAACTATCCGGGTATTCCGCTCTTGAGTGGCGCCGAACTCGGCGAGCGTTTTCAGCACCATGCAGAGGGCCTGGGAGCACAGGTTACATGGAGCATGGTTACGGGTATCGATTACGATGCCGATACAGCGCTGTTTACGGTGCATCATGATATGGGCGATACGCTGGCCTCGAGTGTTATCGCTTGCATGGGTGCTACGCCGCGATCTGCTGGTTTTCTTGGCGAGGATACGTATCGCGGTCGCGGTGTTTCGTATTGCGCGACGTGCGATGGCATGTTCTTTCGCGGTAAACAGGTCTTTGTCATCGGTGGCGGCAATGCCGCCTGCGAGGAAGCCCTGTTCTTGTCAGAAATCGCCAGCAGTGTGACCATCGTGCTGCGCCGCGACCAGTTTCGTGCGCCTGATGGTGTTGTCCAGAAAGTACTCGCAAAAGACAATATTACAGTTAGGTACCAAACTAGTATTGTGGAGCTATCGGGCGAAGCCATGCCAACGACGATTACCTTTAAGGACAATGCATCCGGCGAGACTCATACCGAGTCATTTGAGCCTGGCTCGTTTGGCATTTTTGTCTTTACCGGCACGCAACCCCATACCGAGCTTGTTGAGCATCTAGTCGATTTGGCGCCTGATGGCGGCATTCTGACTGATGAATCCATGGCCACCCGCACGCCTGGCTTATTTGCCGCTGGCGATATCCGTTCCAAGCGTTTACGCCAAGTTGTGACCGCCGTTTCGGACGGAGCCATAGCGGCAACCAGTGCATATGCATTTCTCCGCGGATAAGTACGATAATATATCTTATGTAAGGTTGTTATTAATTAACTAAATGGCGGGACGATGCATCAGTGCGCCGTCCCGCCAATTTTCTTGCCGGCTATGTGGTATGCAAAACTAGATAACGTAGAATACAATATAGAAAATGAACGGAGGACCTTTATGAATCACGTTAAACACGTTATTCCGATGTCTGATTCGTCGGTCAGCATTAAGCCTGAGGATATTCAGCCCACTGTGCTGCCCGATGCATTTATTCAGTCCGATATCGTGCGCAAACTTAATACGTTGAGCCTGCCGCGCTATAACCAGTTGCCCAATGTGACGCTCTACCGCGACCAGGTTATTGAGTATGTTGGGTTGTGGAGGGAGCCGCTGTCCATTTGCGTTGAGCAGCCCGTCATTACGCCATCGATGATCAACAACTACGTGAAGGTCGGCCTGGTGCCTGCTCCGGTCAAAAAGCAATATGGCCGCGAGCAGATTGCCCGCCTTATCGCTATCTGCATCTTTAAGCAGGTGCTACCTATTGCTGCGGTGCAGGCACTCTTTAACATTCAGCGATTGAGCTACGATGCCCCGACGGCCTTTGATTATGTGGTCGATCAACTCGAGGCATCGATTCGTTCGGCGTTTTCCGTCGAGCAGACGCCGGTTCCCGATACGGCGCATCAGGTAACGCGTGAGTCGCTGCTTGTGCGCAGCGCGGTTTCATCCTTTGTTTCGAAGGCTTACTTGATGAGCTATCTCAAGTTCAACGGGTTTAATAGCTAGCCGACGTATAAAACGGGCGGGACAAAGAACCATCTGTCGCTTTGTCCCGCCCGTTATTTTGCTTGGTTGGACTTTATTTGCCCGAAGCTACGCCCATGCCGTAGCCGATGATCAGGCCGTGCATCTCGGCGTAATAGGAATCCAGGCCGTTGCAGGGCATAATGATGGTCTTGGAGCCGGGCCAATGCTCGACTATGCGGTCAGTAAGCGCCTGGGCTCCAGCTTCGTTCTCAACGTGATCGATGACGACCTCACCGCCCGTAAAGCCCTCGGCTTCCATAGTGTCGATGATCTTGTTGAGCATCTTCTTTTCGCCACGCGTGTGCCCGACGAGTTCGATTTTACCGGCCTCACTCGCTGTGCCCAAAATGCGGATATTGAGCTTGTTGGCAATGACGCCGGCTGCCTTAGGGATACGTCCGGCTTTGGCGAGGTTTTCGTAATTGCACAAGCTGAAGAGGATTTTGCTGTTCTGCTCAAGACTATCGAAGTATGCGCAAGCGTCCTCGAATGTGACATCCGGATTGCTTGCAAGATAGCGGTCGAACAACAAGAAAATGAGGTCCATTTTGCCGCCAGCTGCGCGTGAATTGACTAGATGAATCTGCCGGTCGGGCTCCTCGGCAAGAACCATATCGCGAGCCGTGGCTGCCGCGTTGTAGCTGCCCGACACGCCCTCAGAGATCGGCATGCAGATGGTCTTGTCTGCCAATTTGAAGAGCTCGGCCCACTCCCCTACGCTGGGACAAGCGCTCGAAGAAGCGTTCGTCTCCGCCTGAACAGCGCAGTTGAGCTCATGAACATCGAGCGAAAGGTCATCGACGAATTCACGCTCCCCCACTCGAATTTTGAGGGGCGCAAATGCAAAGGTGGTATGGGGTGCGGTCGGTTGCCAATCGCGGAGGTTACAGCTTGAATCTGAGATAAGTGCCCAGCTCATAGAGGGTCCTTTCTAATTGTTCTTCAACAATTATAGCCATCTTGCAAACTGAATGTACGGCTATCTAGTTTTGAATACTAGATAGCCGTACAAGATTAGAGAAAAAAGAATGGACCTCGCGACTTAAAGCCACGAGGTCCACATTCACACGCTGTGTAAGATGACTTAGTAACGCACGAAGATATAGTTATTGTTCATGCCGGCGGCAACGGAGCTGATGATAACACCCGTGTTGTAGTCGGAAGCATGAATCATCTGACCACCACCGATGTAAATGCCGGTGTGGTACGAGTTGACCACAACGTCACCGGGCTGCGGATCGGACACACGCGTCCAGCCCATAAAGGTGCCCGTGGTGCCCAGGCGGCAATAGCGACCAGTGAGGCAATAGCTAACAAAACCAGAGCAGTCAAAGCTGTTCGGGCCAATTCCGCCCCAGGAATAAGCGCAACCAAGCTTACTGTATGCACGCGAGACAACAGAACCGCCGTCGACGGACTGGCTCGGAGCAGAAGGCGTCGGAGCCGGAGCAGGCGTGGAGGGCTGCGGCGTCGGAGCAGGTGCCGGCGTAGGAGCCGGAGTGTTGCCGCCCTGGTTGTTGTTATTGCTGGTCTGGCCACCGTTGTTGGTGTTCTCGGTCGTACCGGCAGTCTCGTTGCTCACCGTGGCCTTCTCGGCGGTGCTGGCGTTGATGCCGGCCTGCAGCGCGGCGTTGGCCTCGGCCTCGGCGGCAAGCTCGGCCTGCAGCTGCGAATCCAGGGAGTTTACGACGTTCTGGGCTTCAGCCTGCTGGGCGTTAAGCTCGTCGACCTTCTTTTGCGTGGCGGCGACGTTCTTCTCCTGCTCGGCCTGCTTATCGGTGAGCTGCTGCTTAAGCTCCTTGACCTCTTGAATGGTCTGAGCCTGCTTATCGGAAACTTTGCCGTAGTAGAACAGACGGTTGAGCATATCGCTCAGGTCATCGACACCCGTCAGAACCTGAAGCAGACTCAGACCGCCGGTTTTGTACTCGCCGGCGACATAGGTTGAGAGCTTGGCCTGACCATCGGCGATCTCCTGCTGCTTTTGCGTGATCTCGCCAGCAGTCTGATCGAGTGCCTGCGTCTGCGTGGCGAGCTCATCGTAAATCTGCTGGGTTTGGGTACCGATCTGCTCGAGCTTCGTACGAGCAGCGGCAAGGTCGGATGCGGTATCGGCGTAGGCAGGAGCCGCGAAGCCCAAGCCCAAAACACAAGCGAGGGTTGCCGTAGCAGCGCAGCGTGCCATGTTTTTGTGCGTGTTTGCTGTGCGCATGTAGCTTCCTTTCCAGTAACTAAGGGTAACGGCTAGTCCACCGTCACCAGGCTAAAGAGCTCCACATCGTCATTAGACGGCGTGAGCTTCTCGCGCGGGTTGAGAAACGCAAGCTCAAGGATACAACCATAACCGACAAGCTTTGCGCCCATATCTCGCACCAGTTTACCTGTTGCCTCGACGGTTCCGCCCGTCGCGACCAAGTCATCCAGAATCAACACGGTATCTTTAGAGCTGATAGCGTCGGCATGGATCTCAATTGAATCGTTGCCGTACTCGAGCTCGTAGCTCTGGCTCACGGTCTCGCGCGGTAGCTTGCCCGGTTTACGTGCGGGAACAAAGCCGGCGCCAAGGGCTACAGCC
>CAJLAN010000132.1 GCA_905204635.1 uncultured Collinsella sp.
GCCTTCTGCTTGTAGCTTTGCCTCATCGAAGTCGAAGATCATGATGGCGCAGTTGGGGAGTTTTGCTGGGAGCTCGAAGCCCTCTGTGGCTGCAGCCTTGATGAATTGGCGGCTGGCGCTGCCGTGGCTTACTGCTAGGAGGGTTTCTATGCCCTCGGCGCCCATGAGATTGGTGAGGGTGGCTACCATGCGTTCTTGCAACGCTTTGCTTCCCTCTCCTCCGAAGGGGACCAGGTCCTCGCCCGGATCCCAGACGTCGGTGGGAAGGGCATCGTGGGGGCCTTCTTCGAAGGAGCCGTAGCAGCGCTCGATGATGCCTTCGCAGGGCTCGGCTGCTGCGTCCGGGCCGAGGAGCTCGCATGCGACGAGCTGAGCTGTGTCCATGGCTCGGCCTAAGGACGAAGAGACCACTTTGTCGGGGACGACGCCGTGGCCCTTAAGCCATGCGGCTGCCATCCCGGCTTGCTGACGGCCCAGATCGGTCAGCGGCGAATCGCAGCGGCCCTGGACCAGCTTTTTGACGTTGAACTCCGTCTGACCGTGGCGGAGTAGATACAGCTTCTTCATGCTCTCCCCTTCTGCATAACCTGCTTTGCCGGCATAGCCTTACTCGTGGGTATGCCCTACGTAGTCTTCGTCGATCGTAATCTTGGCAATCGACTTGGGATATTCCGATTCGACCCGTTGTGTCAGCGCGTGCTTTACGTCTTCGGCACTCATCTGCAGATCCGAGGGACGCACGCAGTCAAAGATCACGTTGGTGTGCGTAGGACCCGGCACGCAGCGCAGGTCATGAATCGAGAGGCGGCTATCGATCTCCTGGGCCATGGCGTGAATGCGCAAGCGCATGCTCGCCAGCTTGGGGTCATCGGTCACGATGGGATCGTAGTGAAGCGTAACGATCATGTCGTCTTCGTCCCTAAACGACTGCTCGATGTTATCGAGCGTGTCGTGACTTTCCAACGGGCTGTCCTCGGCCGCCATCTCGGCATGCGCACTTGCAAACTTCCTGCCCGGGCCGTAGTCGTGAACCATCAAATCGTGAACGCCCAAAACGCCGGGATAGCTCATGATCTTGTCTCGAATGTGCTTGACCAGCTTAGGATCGGGCGACTGGCCCAAAAGCGGGCTCACCGTATCCTGGATGAGCTCAAAACCGCTCCAGCCAATATAGGCGCCAACGGCAAGGCCGACCCATGCGTCAAGATTGATGTGCGTCACCTGCGAAACAATCGCACATGCCAGCACGGCGCCTGTGGCAAGGACATCGTTCTTGGAATCCTGCGCGGTCGCATGCAGCGTCTCGGACTCAATGCGATCGCCGAGCTTTTGGTTGAGGGCCGCCATCCACAGCTTTACAACCATCGAAAGTGCCAGGACCGCCACCAGGGCAAGCGAGAACTCGACAGGCTCCGGGTTGACAATACGCTCCACCGAGGACTTCACCAGTTCGATGCCAATAAGCAGCACGAGCGCCGCCACGACCAAACCCGAGAGATACTCGTAGCGACCGTGGCCGTAAGGATGCTCGGGGTCGGCCGGCTTGCTCGCCAGCTTAAAGCCCAGCACGCTCACGATATTCGAGCTTGCATCGGACAGGTTGTTCATGGCATCCGCCACAATCGAAACCGATCCCGACAGCACGCCAATTACGCCCTTCGCAGCGCATAGTGCCACATTGGCGAGAATACACACCACGCCCGTCAACGTGCCCACGCGCGCACGGTCGCCCTGCGCACGCTTAACAATCCACTCGACCATCTACATCCGCCCCCACGGTACTACCTATATATCTATTGCTCAAACGGATTGTAGTGTAGCCACTTTGTCCCCCAGATACAAAAAAGGCCGCAACCCACACGGGCCACGGCCTTGGAATATGGCAAAGGAATCGTCCTTGTGTCGCACAGGTTTACGCGCTTACTTCGGCCACGCTCTTCGAGGTTTCGGGTGAATCGGCTCCGTCCCCCGTCGTCTGTCCCTTCGCCGGCACCACGCCAAAGCAGTAGCTCAGCGCCGCAGACACCGCAAATGCCACACCGCCGGCAGCGCAGCACCACAGCAGGTTCGAGATGCCGCCCGTGGCAAAGCCAATGACCATAAGGACATTCGTCATGCCGATGGTATAGGCCGTAACGTGGCCCACGGCCGCAACAAGGCCTCCGACGGCGCCGCCAATGGCCATGCACGTCAGGCACCTGCCATATTTAAAGCCGCAACCGTACAGCGCCGGCTCGCTTACGCCGCCAAGAACACCCGAGATTGAATAGCCCAGCATGAGCGCCTTCTCGTCCTTATCCGCAACGCGAAGCGACGCGCCAAAGGGCATGCCCCAAACGGCGAACGTTGCCATCGTCGCGGCGATCAGGATGCACGAATCCGTTCCCACACTCATAAACTGCGCATAGGCGAGCGATAGGACAACGTTGCTGACGCCGGCGATCTTTAGGAACTCCCAGCCCGCAGCAAGCCCCATGAGCGTGAGCAGCGACACGATGCCACCGGAATTGCCAAGCATAAACATAAGCTGGCCCAACAGCATGCCCAGATAGCTGCCCGCCGGCGCCGTAATACACAGCGAAACCGGAACCATGACAAGCATGGTCGCAAACGGAACGAACGAAAACGCCACGGCCTTAGGGATAACGCGCTTAAAGAAACACTCCACTCGCCATAGCACGGGCACCGAGATGAGAACCGGAATAACAGTCATCGTGTAATCGTTGGCCGGCGCAGGAAGCAGACCATACACGGAAGTCATCGATGCCCCCGTCGTCGATGCGGCATCGACAAGCTTGAGTAAATCGGGTGCAATCAATACGCCGCCCAGCATCATGCCCAGCTGCTCCGAGCAACCGAGCTGGCGGGCGGCCGCCCAACCAAGATAAATGGGCAAAAAGTAGTAGCCGGCGTTATAGAGCCAACTGTAGAACAGGCGATAGATATCGGAATCGGCAGACCACAGGCCCAGCATGCCTTCGCCCATAATGACAGCGACGGTGCGGAACAACGCCGCGCAGACAATAAACGGCAGCGCCGACATCATGCTTTTGGACAGATAGTCCACCACGGCCATGGCGTTTGATGAAACCGACGTTGTAAACGAGGTGTTAGAAACTTGTAGCATGGAATGCCTTTCCCAATATGACATGCGGGCTGTCCCTTTGTCACATCGTGCGGTATCGACCGATTGCGCGGTACTTTTCGTAGCGGAGGTTTGTGAGGGTCGCGTCGTCGAGCTGCCCAAGCGTATCGAAGGCATCAAATGCCGAGGACATGACGGCACCGGCGATCTCCTCATGCGACAGGCCCCTATCGTCAACAATGCCGTCGATGATGCCGAGCACCAACAGATCGGGGGCCGTGAGCTTAAGCGCCTCGGCGGCCTCATTCGCGCGCTCGGTATCCTTCCACAGGATCGACGCACAGGCCTCGGGGCTCACGACCGAATAGGCCGAGCTCGAGAGCATCAGGATGCGGTCGGCCACGGACAGCGCCAGCGCGCCACCAGAGCCGCCCTCGCCTGTCACCACCGAGACAATCGGCGTCTTGAGGCCGCTCATCTCCATGAGATTCTGGGCAATCGCCTCGCCCTGGCCGCGCTCCTCGGCACCGATGCCGCAAAACGCGCCCGAAGTATCGACCAGACACAGAACCGGTCGACCAAACTTTTCGGCCTGGCGCATAAGGCGACGCGCTTTGCGGTAGCCCTCGGGATGTGCCATACCAAAGTTGCGACGCATGCGCTCTTTGGTCGTGGTACCGCGCTCGACGGCGATAACCGTCACGGGTCGCCCGTCTTTCCAGCCAATGCCAGCCACCACGGCGGCGTCGTCGCCAAAGTAACGGTCGCCATGCAGCTCCACAAATCCATCCAGGCCCAGCGAGATCATCTCGCCCGCCGTGGCGCGATCTGCCGAGCGGGTCTGCTTGACAATCTCGAGCGCGGTTTTTGGTGCGGTCGAGCGCTTGAACAAGTGTCCCAGCTTTTTGCCACGACGACCCGTATGCACGATCTCATGCGGTGCCCCCAGGCCGGGCGCGTGCCCTTCGTGCAGTGCCAGCAGCTCGCCTACCGTGAGCGCAATCTCGCCACGCGGAACAACGGCATCGCAAAAGCCGTGCTCCAGCAAAAACTCGGAGCGCTGGAATCCCTTGGGCAGGCGCTTGTGCATGTTCTGCTCGATCACGCGCGGGCCGGCAAATGCCGTCAGGGCATCGGGCTCGGCCAGGATAATATCGCCCTCCATGGCAAAGCTCGCGGTTACGCCTCCGGTCGTGGGGGCAGTGAGCACCGTGATATACAGGCCGCCCGCCTCGCTATGGCGCCTAACCGCCGCAGAAATCTTGGCCATCTGCATAAGCGATGTCACGCCCTCTTGCATGCGCGCACCGCCCGAAACGGTAAAGCCGACAACTGGCAATCCAAGCTCGGTCGCTCGCTCAAATGTGCGACAGATCTTCTCGCCCACCACGGAACCCATCGAGCCCATCATAAAGTTGGCGTCCATAAAGAAGAGCGCCGTATCGCAACCGCAGATTTTGCCCTTGCCGCACACAACGGCATCGCGCTCGCCCGAACGTTCGCTCACGCTCTTGAGCTTGTCGGCATAGCCGGGAAACGAAAGGAAGTCCTCCGGCGCCAGACTGGCATCCCATTCCTCAAACGTGCCCTCGTCAATCGTCATGCGCATGCGGTCGCGCCCGCTCACGCGAAAGTGTTTGCCGCAACGAGGGCAGACCTCGAGGTTGTCGTGCAGGCGCGCCTCATCGATCACGCGGCGGCACTCCGGGCACTTGATAAACACGTGGCGCGCGGGAAACTCGGCGCACGACTCGGTCATCGGTCCCTCGAGGACGTTGACCGTCTTCGCTTTTCTATTCATCAGCATAGAGATGCCCCATCAGATCGGTGTGATACATGCCCGACAAGAACTCGTCGTTTGCCAGCACGTCGAGCTGAAGCTCGCTGTTTTCGCTCACGCCCTCAATCACGAGCTCGCCCAGGGCCGAGCGCATCTTGCGAATGGCTCCATCACGCGTGGGCGCACACACGATGAGCTTGCCGAGCATGGAGTCGTAGTACGGCGGAACGTTCGCACCGGTAAACATGGCGGAATCCCAGCGCACGCACGGACCACCCGGCACACGCAACGCGGTGACCGTTCCGCATGATGGCAGAAAGTCCGGCGTTTCGGCATTGATGCGGCATTCCATGGCGTGGTTGCGGACCGGCATGTCCTCCTGCTCAAAGGGCAGAGGCT
>CAJLAN010000133.1 GCA_905204635.1 uncultured Collinsella sp.
CCGCCGTTCTTTAACGGCGGCTTTTCTTGTTGGTGGCTATCTGCGCAGTGGTGCCAATAGTATTTTGCGGAAGATCTACCTCTCGCTTGGCATGGAAGTAGGGTGGCCGGGCTGGTCGTCGTAGGCGTATTTGCTGTACACGTTGACCTCCCACTGCTTTTTTTCGACCTTTGCTACAGAATCTAGGATGAAGCCGGTCGCAAGGCTCAGGCCGCACAGGAACATAAACGAGGCGGCGAGCATAGCGGTGGGGAAGCGCGGGACGAGGCCGGTCTGGAAATATTCGACAACGATGGGCATGCCCAGGGCGAGGCCGAATACCGCGAACAGAAGCGCAACGAGGCTGAAGAACTTCAGCGGGCGGTAGTCCTTGAACAGCGTGCCGATCATCGCAACGACTTTAATGCCGTCGCTCACGGTGTTGAGTTTGGACTCGGAACCCTCGGGACGGTCGCGGTACTCGATGGGCACATCTTTGATGCGCCAGCGGTGGTCGACGGCGTGGATCGAGAGCTCGGTTTCGATCTGAAAGCCCTCGGAAAGCACTGGGAAGGTTTTAACGAACGGGCGGCTCATGGCGCGGTAGCCTGTCATGACGTCATCGAAGCTGTAGCCATAGATCCACTTGATCATGGCGCGGACCAGATTATTGCCAAAGCCGTGGAAGGCACGCTTGTTCTCCTCGGCGTAGGTGCCGTTGGAAAGGCGATCGCCTACGGTCATGTCGGCCGTGCCGTTAAGGATGGGCTCGCAGAGGGCCTTGGCCGCCTCGGCGGGGTAGGTGTCGTCTCCGTCGACCATCAGGTAGCAATCGGCGTCGATATCGCGAAACATCTGGCGGCACACGTTGCCCTTTCCCTGACGGGGCTCAAAGCGGACTGTGGCGCCGTGCTCGGTGGCAATGCGTGAGGTATCGTCCGACGAGTTGTTGTCATAGACATAGACCGTCGCCTGCGGAAGCTCGCGGTGAAAGTCGTCGATGACTTTGCCGATCGTGAGCGCTTCGTTGTAGCAAGGGATGATGACGGCGATGGATTCAGAATTCACTTAATGCTCCTTATACATTCAATCCTAGAAAGTATAGCCGTTTGGGCCTGGCATCCTAAGATGTGGGTTAGTTCTCCAGTTTTGTTGCGCGAATCGTTTGCATGGCCGTCGGGTCTATACTGTTCGTTTGTCAACGATTACGAGTAAAGGAGTTGCATCCGTGTCGGATCAGACAAAGCAACAAGAAACTCGCAGTCTGCCTGCGACGTTTGCTAAGAACGAATTTGAGAAGGACGCGTTTATCCTTCGTCAGCTGGTTACCAAGGATTTTAAGATCAAGTATCGCCGTAGCGTTCTGGGCGTCGCATGGTCGGTGCTCAACCCGCTGCTGATGATGATCGTCATGGCCATCGTGTTCTCGACGATTTTTGGCCAGGGCCGCAATGGCTCAATGACGCCCGAGATGTACCCGCTGTACTTGATCGTGGGTAACATCACCTTTGCCGTCATGTCTGAGTCTACTAACCAGGCCCTGACGTCGATCGTGGGCGCTGCCCCTCTGCTCAAGAAGGTTAAGGTGCACCGCTGGGTTTTCCCGGTGCAGAAGGTGCTCTTCTCGCTGGTCAACTTTGCCTTCTCGCTGGTCGCCGTCGCCATCGTCATGCTGTGGTTCCGCGTTATGCCTTCTTGGCACCTGATTCTGTTGCCGGTTTGCCTGCTGCTGCTTATGTGCTTCTGCATGGGCCTGGGCATGATGCTCTCTGCCCTTACGGTCTTCTTCCGCGACGTTATGCATCTGTGGAGCGTCGTCATTACGGCGTGGACTTACATTACGCCCATCTTCTGGACGACTGACTATATTGCGCAAATGCCGCATCTCGTGCGTATCTTGATGTATGCGAACCCCATGTTCAACTACCTGCAGTTTATGCGCGATATCTTCCTGTTCCAGACTACGCCCTCGCTTATGACGTTTGGTATGTGCGTCGCTTGGGCGGTTCTTGCTCTTGCCGTTGGCTACACCGTGTTCCATAAGTCCGAGCGCAAGTTCATCCTCTACATCTAAGGAGTGCTGTGATGACTGAATCTGTTGTTGATTACAGCGAGCAGCCTCTGGCTGTCGAGGTCGACGACGTCACCATGATCTTTAACATGGCGTCCGAGTCGCTGACCAACCTCAAGGAGTACTTCATTAAGCTTGCCAAGCACGAGCTGTTCTTTGAGGAGTTTAGGGCGCTTAAGCACATCTCGTTTGATATTCATCGCGGCGAGGTTGTGGGTCTGGTCGGCACCAATGGCTCCGGCAAGTCTACGATGCTCAAGATTATCGCTGGCGTTCTTGAGCCTAGCGAGGGCAGCGTTAAGGTGCACGGTAACATCGCGCCGCTGATTGAGCTTGGCGCCGGCTTTGACCCCGAGCTGACCGCCCGCGAGAACATCTATCTGAACGGCGCCCTGCTCGGCTATACCAAGGAGTTCATCGACGCCAACTTTGACGGCATTATTGAGTTCGCTGAGCTGCAGAACTTTGTCGATATGCCGCTTAAGAACTTCTCCTCGGGCATGGTGGCGCGTATCGCCTTTGCAATCGCGACGATTACCGAGCCCGATATTCTGATCGTTGACGAGACGCTGTCCGTCGGTGATGTGTTCTTCCAGCAGAAGTGCGAGGCCCGCATCCAGCACTTTATCCAGAGCGGCGACGTGACGGTTCTGTTCGTTTCGCACTCCATGGAGCAGGTTGAGCGCATCTGCCAGCGTGCCGTTTGGATTGAGAAGGGTGACCTTCGCATGGACGGCCCGGTCAGTGAGGTCTGCAAGGCGTATCGCGAGCAGTTCAACTAGGTTATAATTACTTGCGCCTGACAGGCTTGTGCTTGCTTGGGCGTGCGGTTATTTGCTCCATTAGCTCAGTTGGATAGAGCAGGGGACTTCTAATCCCAAGGTCGACGGTTCGAATCCGCCATGGAGCACCATCGTTTATTAAGCCCGGACCGCTAGGTGGTCTGGGCTTTTTCATCTTGTGTGCTGCTGGAGCCGAGCGCGAGCAAGCCGCTGCTGTTTGTTGGGGTTGGCATTTTACTTTTCGAGACGCTCCCTCAGCAGCTCCAGCGCGTGAGCGTAGCCCTGCAGTCCTTCGCCGGTGATGGTGGCGAAGCAGGCTAGGCGTGCATAGCTCACCTGGCGGAAGTCCTCGCGGGTCTCGACGGCGCTGATGTGAACCTCGACGGCAGGGATGGCGACGGCTTTGAGCGCGTCCAGGATGGCCACGCTGGTGTGCGTGTAAGCCGCCGGGTTGATGACGATGCCGTCGACCTTGCCGTATGCCTCCTGGATTTTGTCGACGATGCTGCCCTCGTGGTTGGACTGGAAGATCTCGACCTCGTCGTAGCCCTGTGCGGTGCCCGCTTCCTGGCAGATCTGCACTAAGCGGTCGTAGTTGTCGCTGCCATAGATGCCCGGCTCGCGAATGCCGAGCATGTTGAGGTTGGGGCCGTTGATGACGAGTGCTTTCATGGTTGCTTCCTTTGCGGTTGGAAAGCCACCACAAAGGTGCCTGTCCCCTTTGTGGTGGCTTAGGTTAGAGAGCGGGTGGGAGGGTCTCGAGGAGGGCTTGGGCGGTGTTGGCGGCGCAGTCGCGTGAGTCGATGATGTAGTCGGCCCAGGCGCGGTAGCGCGGCATGCGCTGCTCCACCAGCTTGTCGATACCGTCGCGGGCGGTGATGGGGCGTCCCTTGTGGGCGAGCTCGTCGAGCTTGCGGTTGAGCATCACGATTTGGCTGTTCTGGTGCAGCAGCGGATAGTTCTCGTCACGCGTGACCACGCCGCCGCCGGTTGAGAGCACCAGGCCGCTGCGCTTGGAGATGTCGGCCAGCGTAGCCGTCTCCTGTTCGCGGAAGGCCGCCTCGCCGCGCTCGACGATAAAGTCGGCACAGGGCATGCCCAGGCGCTTCTCGAGGGCGCGATCGAGGTCGATGTGCTCGCGGCCCGTGCGCAGGGCGATCTGCTCACCCACGCGGGTCTTGCCCGAACCCGGCATGCCGATCAGCGCGATGTTTTGTTCGCGGCGGGACAGACGCTCCGTTACGTCCAAGATGCGCTTGCGCGGGGTGACCTGGCCGGTATAGCGCTCAACGGCCTGTGCCGCCTGTGCCACAAGCATGAGCAGACCACCGATGCAGGGGATTCCGCGACGCTCGGCCTCGAGCATCAGGCCCGTGCGGGCGGGGTTGTAGACAATGTCGATAACGCCTTCGAGCGCATCGAGCCCTTCGAGTGTGCAAGGCGCGTCGGGGCAGTGGGGGAACATGCCGGCAGGCGTGCAGTTGACGAGCAGGGCGGCGTCGGACTGCTGCGCGATATTGCCGTAGTTGACCTCGCTCGTGCGACCGACTGGTACGACGACGGCGCCCAAGTCGCCGAGCACCATGCTGGCCGTAGTGCCCGCGCCACCGGTGGCACCGAGCACGAGGACCTTCTTGCCGGCAACCTCTACGCCCAACTCCTCGACCAGGCACTGGAAACCGAAGTAGTCGGTGTTGTCGCCGCGCAGGCGGCCATCGGGCAGGCGTGTGATGGTGTTGACGTTGCCCATGCGCTCGGCGAGCGGGCTCAACTCGTCTAGGTATTCCATGACGGCGCGCTTGTAGGGGATGGTCACGTTGGTGCCCTCCCATTCGTCGCCGGTCATAAAGGCCGCGAGGTCTTCGGGCTCGCGTTCAAAACGCACGTATTCAAGCCCCGCGAGCTCCTTGTAGATGGTCGGGGTGTAGCTGTGGCCCAGCACGCGGCCCAGCACGCCGTAGGGACGGGTTGCGGCGGTATCGGTCATCTAGAGCACCTCCGTGTAGCTGCCAAAGTAGGTGAAGCTCTCGCACACGTCGTCGATCGAGTCGAGCAGGTCGTCGAGGGCCTTGCTGCCAAAGGGGCAGTCCAGGTCAAAGTAGAACATAAACTCAAAATCGCGCCCGGGGATGGGGCGGCTCTCGAGCTTGATGAGGTTGATGCTGAGTGCGTAGAAGCGCTCGAGCACGCGATAGAGGGCGCCCGGCTCGTTGGCCGTGGTGATCATGAGCGAGGTACGGTTGGCACCGGGATAGACGCGTGGCTCGCGGCTGATGACGACAAAGCGCGTGTAGTTGTTGTCCGAGTCCTGGATGTTGGACTCCAGCACCTCCAGGCCATAGAGTGCCGCGCAGCTGCGCGATGCGATGGCGGCAACATCGGTGCGGTCGGAATTGGCGACCATCT
>CAJLAN010000134.1 GCA_905204635.1 uncultured Collinsella sp.
CTCCTCCACCTGGGCTTGCGGGCCTCGCCCTCGACGAGCCCCTCGAGCCGCGCCTTCTCCTCCGCCGCCCGCCTGACCGCGTCGACGTAGTAGGCGAGCACGTCGTTGTCGGCCCCCTCCGCGAACCTAATCGACTCGATCCAGGACCAGTGCGCCCGGGTCCAGTTGCCCTTCCTGCGGCCGGTGGGCGTCCTCTCGTCGAAGGCGAGCCCGTGCCTGAGCAGGAACTTGGAGAGCCGCTGCTTCGCGCGCGAGAGGTCGTCCCTCGCGTCCTCGAGCGCCCTGGTCAGGTCGCGGGCGGCCTCGCACTCGTCGTCGGGGACCCACACCTCGACGACGTTGCCGACCGACAGCATGCGGGCGAGGAACTCGGCGTCGTTGCGGTCGTTCTTCCTGCGCCTGTCCGCGCTGGGCTTGATCATCTTCGAGACGGCGCCGACCACGCAGTCGACCCCGAGGCCGGAGAGCCTCTTCTGCAGGTCGAACCCCGTGACCCCGGATTCGTACACGCACCTGGCCCTGGGGTCCACGGACCGCACCCACTCCGCGACTGCCCCGGCGTCGTAGCCGAAGGTCGCGCAGCGCACCTCCCCGGTCATGACGTCGAGGGAGACTGCCTTTATCGAGCGGGCGTGGACGTCGAGGCCGACGAAGGTGGTAGTATCGAGCATGGGAGCCCCTTCCATGAATGCGGCGTGGCCGCCGCGGCTGAATTAGACACTCACCATTGTCGGCCTAATCCGCGGTCTTTCATGCAGCAGGGGCTCTCAATGTTTTTATGTCCTGCTCATATCGTCTGTGCCGGCACTCTGGGAACGTCCCTAAGTGCCGGCATCCGGGGACACTCCTTGAATGTTGTCTGTTCAAGAGTGTCCCCAATGACTAGTCGTTTAAAAGCGTCCCCAATGACTAGGCCGCTTGCCTGCGATTTTTGACCGTTGGGCGGGCTTGCCGCCCTTGCCGCAAAAACGTTTTTGCATATCGGGTACAACGGGCTTTACGTGAGTAAAGTGCGCGTCGCGTCAACGTGTCGCGTTTTTAAAGGAGGCCCCATGCCTGGTGTTACCCCTGCAGAAGCTCTGTCCAACTTTGGTATTACGCTCGTTGAAGATCCCGCCGAGAATCAACCCCGTCTGCTGGTGGACCTGCCGGCGGCAGAGCTTGTCGAGCACGCTATTCGTCGCAAAGAGGGCCGTATGGCTTCTAATGGCGCGCTCGTGATCGAGACGGGGGAGCGCACTGGTCGTTCGCCCAACGATCGTTTTATCGTTGACACCCCCGATGTTCACGACAAGATCGCCTGGGGTGCGGTCAACCGCCCACTGTCCGTCGAGAGCTATGAGGCCATCAAGGCCGGCATCGTCGACTATCTCAACGAGCGCGACGTGTTCGTCACGCGCGGCATGGCGGGCGCTGACCGCAACCACACGCGTCGCCTGCTTGTTGCCTGCGAGCGTGCCAGCCAGGCACTCTTCATTAAGCAAATGCTCGCCCGTCCGCTCGCCCGCGAAATCGCGCGCACCGGCGAGCCCGACTTCTGCGTGCTCGCAGCGCCCGGTTACCAGTGCGATCCTGCCATCAAGGGCCTCAACTCCAGCGCCGCCGTGGTCATCAACTTCCAGGAGCGCGTGATTCTGGTCGCCGGCACCGGCTACTCCGGCGAGATTAAAAAGTCGATCTTTAGCGTCATGAACTATCTGCTGCCCGTCGAGGACGACGTGCTGCCCATGCATTGCTCGGCCAGCATGGATCCCGTCACGCACGAGACCGCCGTGTTCTTTGGCCTGTCCGGCACCGGCAAGACCACGCTTTCGGCCAATCCCACGCGCCTGCTGATCGGCGACGACGAGCACGGTTGGTCCGACATGGGCATCTTCAACATCGAGGGCGGCTGCTACGCCAAATGCGAGGGCCTGGACGCCTTCCACGAGCCCGAGATCTTCAACGCCGTCCGTTTTGGCGCCATTTGCGAAAACGTGGTGCTCGACGAGAACCGCAAGCCCAACTACGACGACATCTCGATCACGCACAACACGCGCGTGGCCTATCCCGTGGAGCACATTCCTAACGCGTGGACTAAGGGCATGGGCACCACTCCGAGTGTCGTGCTGTTCCTGACTTGCGACGCTTTTGGCGTGCTGCCGCCCATCTCGCGCCTGACGGCCGATGCCGCTATGTACCACTTTGTGACGGGCTTTACGGCTAAGATTCCCGGCACCGAGGTCGGCGTCACCGAGCCCACGCCCACGTTCTCTTCGCTGTTCGGCGAGCCGTTTATGCCGCTCGACCCCATGGTTTACGCCAAGATGCTTGGCGAGCGCATTGCCGACGGCCGCACGCGCGTGTACCTGGTCAACACCGGCTGGATCGGCGGCGGCTACGGCGTGGGTCATCGCATCGAGCTGGCCTACACGCGCTCGCTGGTCGCGCGCGCCCTCGACGGCACCATTGAGGACAGCGAGTTCGTGCACGACGACATCTTTAACGTCGACATTCCCACGACGTGCCACGGCGTGCCCGATGGCATCCTGGTGCCGCGCCAATACTGGCAGAACACCGCGCGCTACGACGAGGCCGCGCACAACCTGGCGGTGATGTTCGAGGAGAACTTCGAGAAGAAGTACTCGCACCTGCCCGAGTCCGTCAAAGCCGCCGGCCCGCACGCCCAGGTGTCCGCCGAGGCCCGTCATCACGGCCGCGGCCTGCTGGGACTCCGCCACTAGCTTCGCCGTGAGTCCATATCCACCACAAAGGGGACAGGCACCTTTGTGGTGGTTTTGCTCACGTGGATGACTCGGGTTACAATACGCCTGACATATCGTCCCCTTCTCCGGATGGGGACAGCGTAAGCGTTCTTGTGACGGCACCGTAGGACTTTGAAGGTGGTCGTTGTAAGGGCGCTTTTTGTTTAGGCGCTCGCGTTGGCGCGAATCGTGAAGGGAGCATGTGTGAAGAGCTTTATTGCCGAGGATTCATTTTGGGAGCTGTTTCCGCAGGCAGCGGTCGGTGTTGTAGTCGTTGAGGGCATGAAACCCGCGGCGCAGATTCCTCAAGAGGACGTGGACGCGATTGCGGCGCTGCTCGATCGCGCCAATATCGACGCGGAGCGTCATCTGACCAGCGACACTATCAGCGAGAACGCACCGGTCAAGGCATGGCGCGAGGCGTATCGTCTGTTCAAGACTAAGAAGGGTGCGCGTTGTTCGATTGAGAACCTGCTTAAGCGCGTGCTCAAGGGCAAGCCGGTCGGTCATATCACGCCGGCGGTGGATATTTACAACACGGTGTCGCTGACCTACGCGCTGCCCGTGGGAGGCGAGGATCTGCATGCGATCGAGGGAGACCTTCGCCTGAAGGTGACCGACGGTGGCGACGCGTTCTTGCCGCTTGGCGAGGAGGCGGACGATCCGACGCTGCCCTGCGAGCTGGCCTATATCGATGATGCGGGCGCCGTGTGCCGCTGCTGGAACTGGCGCGACGGCGTTCGAACGGCTCTGTCCGATGATTCGGCCGATGCGTTCCTGGCGATTGAGTGCGTGAAGCCCGAGCGAATGAAGGACTGCCAGGCCGCGATCGATCGCCTCGCTGAGTTGCTCGAGCGTTATCTGGGAGCGACGGTTGTCGTTAAGACGCTTGTGACTCGCGACAATCCCTGCGTGGAGCTGTAGCGAAGTCTGCGGATCAAACTCGACGGTCAAAACCACCACAATGGTGCCTGTCCCCTTTGTGGTGGTTTTTATGTTGATGGGTTAACAAATAGGGTGCGCAGGGCTGGCGGCCGATAAGTACGGTTAAGATGTTTACCCGTTAGCATTATGCAAGCGAAAGGCGGTCGTCTCCCATGCAGCAGAACGACGAGACACGTTTCGAGGACTTTGTCGGACTGATCAGCGGGCTCTACAAGGAGATCCAGCGCATTAAGACATCCGAGGGCGCAAGGCTGGGCCTCAAGGGCTCCGACGTTATGTGCCTGTACTATCTTGAGCGCAGCAAGGACGGCCTGACTGGCGCCGACCTCGCTCGCATGGCAGGCGTGACCCGCGCCGCCGTCTCGCGCACGCTCGCGCATCTGGAGGAGGGCGGCTACGTCGAGGTCGATGATTCGGGCGATGCCGCCGTTAAGTATCGTGCTCCGGTGCGCCTGACCGCTCTGGGCGGCGAGAGTATGAGCGAGGCGGACCGCATCATTCGCGAGGTGCTCGATACCACCGGTAAGGCTATGGGTGTGGAGCAGCGCGAGCAGATGTATGCGTCGCTACGCACGATTCTCAACACCCTGCGCGAGATCTAAGGCCGCCAAGGCATTTGCTTCCAATTAACAACTGCATAGTCCCGTTTGAGCGCGTATGCCGTGCCGGGGCTTGCTGTCAAAATTCCCTGCGCGGGACCTGCGCAAGAAAGGATTCGCTATGTCCGTCCGTATTATTACCGATTCCGCAAGCGATATGTCACCGGCCGAGCACCCAGCATTGGCCGTTTTGCCACTGTCCGTCACCTTTGGCACCGATGTGTACATGGATGGCGTCGACATCGATCACCAGCGCTTTTACGAGATGCTCGTGGAGCGCGATGAGCTGCCTAAGACCGGCCAGGTCAACCCGTACGCGTTTTCGCAGGCTATTGCCGAGGTGCGTGAGGCCGGCGATGAGGCAGTGATTATTACCGTGGGCGCTAAGCTTTCGGGTACCAACCAAAGTGCCCGCACCGCACTTGCCGAGGCGCCGGGCGGCGATGTGTATGTGGTGGATAGCAATAACGTTACCCTGGGCGAGCGCGTGCTGGTTGAGTACGCGCTGCGTTTGGTGGACGAGGGCCAGGGCGCGGCTCAGATCGCGGCGGCTGTCGAGGCCGTGCGCGACCGTGTAGTCGTCATCGGCCTGCTCGAGACGCTTGAGTACCTCGTTCGCGGCGGTCGCCTGTCTGCTGCGGCTGGTGCTGTGGGCACGTTGCTCAATGTGAAGCCCGTTGTGGCAGCGGAGGACGGTCTGATCGTGCAGCTGGGCAAGGCTCGTGGCTCCAAGAACGGCCGGAACCTGCTCAACCAGAAGGTCGAAAAGGCAGGCGGCATCGACTTTTCCATGCCGCTGGCGCTCGGCTATACGGGCCTTTCGGATGCGGTGCTCAAGAAGTATATCGAGGACAGTGCGGCACTGTGGGCTGGTCACACCGAGGGCGAACTGCCCGTTCACACCATTGGTGCCACCATCGGCACCCACGTAGGCCCCGGCGC
>CAJLAN010000135.1 GCA_905204635.1 uncultured Collinsella sp.
GCTATGGACAGCAGGCTTAGAACAGGCCGGTGATGTTGCCGTCGTTGTCGACGTCGATGTTTTCGGCCGCGGGCACCTTGGGTAGACCAGGCATGGTCAGAACACTGCCGGTCAGCGCGACCACAAAGTGGGCGCCGGCAGAAACCTTGAGCTCACGCACGGTGATGCGGAAGTTCTCGGGAGCGCCCAAGGCCTTGGCGTTGTCGCTAAAGCTGTACTGCGTCTTGGCGACGCACACCGGCAGGTTGCCAAAGCCATTCTCGCGCAGCTCGGCGAGCTGGCGCTTGGCGGCCGGCGTAAAGTCAACGCCGTCGGCGCGGTAGACCTTGGTGGCAACGGCCTCGAGGGCATCAGCGACATCAGCGCCGTCCTCATAGGCAAACTTGAGCTCGCTCGGCTGCTCAATCAGACGCATGACCTCATCGGCCAGCTCGAGCGCGCCCTCGCCGCCCTTGGCCCAGACCTCGGAAAGCTTAACGTTGACGCCGAGCTTCTGGCACTCGGACTCGATGAGAGCAAGCTCGGCCTCGGCGTCCGTCGGGAAGCGATTGATGGCGACCACGCAGGGCAGACCATATACGTTCTGGATGTTGTCGACGTGACGCAACAGGTTGGGCATGCCAGCCTTGAGTGCCTCGAGGTTCTCCTCGTTGAGATCGGCCTTGGCGACGCCACCGTTGTACTTAAGCGCACGAGCGGTAGCGACGATCACGACGGCGCTGGGGCGAACGCCCGTCATGCGGCACTTGATATCGAGGAACTTCTCGGCACCCAGGTCGGCGCCAAAGCCGGCCTCGGTAATGGCAACATCGCCAAAGCGCATCGCCATACGCGTGGCCATGATAGAGTTGCAGCCGTGGGCAATGTTGGCGAAGGGACCGCCGTGGACAAACGCGGGCGTGCCCTCGAGCGTTTGCACCAGATTGGGCTTGAGCGCGTCCTTAAGCAACGCGGCCATGGCACCCTGGGCCTTGAGGTCGCGGGCACGGACGGGCTCGCCGGCATAGCTGTAGCCGACAACGATCTCGCCCAAGCGCTCCTTAAGATCGTTGATGCTCGTGGACAGGCACAGGATTGCCATGACCTCGGAGGCGACGGTGATATCGAAGCCGTCCTCGCGCGGCACGCCCTGGGCCTTACCGCCAATGCCGTCGATGACGTGGCGCAGCTGACGGTCGTTCATATCGACGGCGCGCTTCCAAGTGATGCGCTTAACGTCAATACCGAGCTGGTTGCCCTGCTGAATATGGTTGTCGAGCATGGCGGCCAGCAGGTTATTGGCGGCACCGATAGCGTGGAAGTCGCCGGTAAAGTGCAGGTTGATATCCTCCATGGGGATGCCCTGACCCCACCCGCCGCCGGCAGCACCGCCCTTAACGCCAAAGACGGGGCCGAGCGAAGGCTCGCGCAGGGCCACGGCACTCTTGACGCCGCGACGACGCAGGCCATCGGCCAGACCGATGGTCGTGGTGGTCTTGCCCTCGCCCGCAGGCGTTGGGTTGATAGCGGTCACGAGGACGAGCTTGGCCTGGTGATCAGTCGGCTCGTTGAGCAGTGAATAGTCGACCTTAGCCTTGTCGAAGCCGTACGGAATAAGGTGCTTAACGTCGACGCCGGCGTTCTTGGCCACCTCGGTAATAGGCAGCGGCGTGACAGAACGTGCGATTTCGATGTCAGTAGGCATGGGCGGTCCTTTCGTTACCGAATGAGAAAAAGACCAATTCAGCATAGCACGGGCGCGCAACAGTAAAACGCCCATAACCGATGAACGGCGATATGTTTACCCGATGCCCAGCGATATGCTAACAGCCTGCCATAACAAAGCGCCCTAGACGGTAGGTTCAATCCCCAGGTGCTCAAAGGTGCGAAGGGTTGCCTGACGGCCCTGCGGCGTACGAATCATCAACCCGCACTGCAGCAAATAGGGCTCATAGACATCCTCGAGCGTGCCCGGGTCCTCGCCCACCGCGCTGGCAAGGGTCGTAAGTCCCACGGCACGACCGGAGAACGTCTTGGCAAGCGTCTCCAAAATGCGAATATCCATCCAGTCCAGACCGAGCTCGTCGATCTCGAAGAACTCGAGCGCCTGGCGGCAGATATCGAGCTCGATGGGACCGTTGCCGCGCACCTGTGCATAGTCGCGCACGCGCTTGAGCAGGCGGTTGGCAAGACGTGGCGTACCGCGCGAACGCGAGCCGATCTCGAGTGCACTGGGATGATCGATCGTCACGCCCAGGATAGTCGCCGAGCGCGTCACAATCTGCGCGAGCTCCTCGACCGTGTAGTAATCCAGGCGATACGAAATGCCAAAGCGGTCGCGCAACGGGCCTGTCAACATGCCTGAGCGGGTCGTTGCCGCTACCAGCGTAAATTTGGGAATATCCAGGCGAATCGAGCGCGCCGCCGGACCCTTGCCAATCACGATATCGAGGGCAAAGTCCTCCATCGCGGGGTACAGGACCTCCTCGACCGAACGGTTGAGGCGGTGGATCTCGTCGATAAACAGCACATCACCCGGCTGCAAGTTAGTAAGGATGGCCGCCAGGTCGCCCGTGCGCGCGATGGCAGGGCCACTCGTGGTCTTGATCTGAGCGCCCAGCTCGTTGGCGATAACGGTGGCCAGCGTGGTCTTGCCCAGGCCCGGAGGACCCGAGAAAATCACGTGGTCGAGCGTCTCGCCACGGCTCTGCGCCGCTTCGATCAACACGCGCAGGCTCTGCTTGATGTGCTCCTGGCCACAGTAATCGTCCAGGCGCTGGGGGCGCAAAGTGCGGTCGACATCGAGGTCCTCGGCCGTCAGCTCCGAGCCCACCAGGCGCTCGCCGTGTCCCATGGATCCCGCCGGCGAGTTGCCGGGCGTCGCCCACAGGTCCTGAGAGTCATCGGCTTCCCACATCACGCATCCATTCCAAGTCGCTTAAGCGCCGCGCCGAGCAAATCCTCGACACGCATATTCTGCCCATCATACCCGCTCAGGGCAACATCGGTCTCCTGCGGGCTAAAGCCCATGGAAAGGAGTGCCGCACGGGCATCGTCGATCGCCGAGGGAGCGGCAGCGGGCACGGGCATCGCAACCTGTCCGGGAATCACGTCGACCGGCACAAAGCCCTTATCCTTGGCAAAGGCGCTCTTGAGTTCCAGGATCAGGCGCTGAGCTGTCTTCTTGCCCACACCGGGTACCTTGGCCATGCCCTTGTCGTCCTCGACCATCACCAGCGAATACAGCTGCCCCACGGTATAGGTGGAAAGCACGGCAAGCGCCAGGCGCGGGCCAACGCCCGAAACGGACACGAGTCGGTCGAACATCGTGCGCTCATCCTTTGAGGAAAAACCGAAAAGTGTCATGGCGTCCTCGCGCACCTGCATACGCGTGTAGAGACGGACCTCGCCGCCGGGCGTCGGCAACGTGGCCGCAGTGCTGCCCGAGATGCCGAGTTCAAAGCCAACGCCCGACACATCGACGACAGCAGAGCTCATCGTGGACTCGACAAGCGTTCCGTGGAGCTGGGAAATCATCAGTATCCGGTTCCTCTCTGTTGATAGAACTCGCCACCGGTGAGGGCGCGGGTGCGGCTGAGGTTTACGTGGCAGATGGCGCAGGCCAGGGCATCGGCGGCATGGTCGGGATGCGGGTCGTGGTCGAGCTGTGTTAGCGTGCGTACCATGTAGGCGACCTGCCGCTTGTCCGCGGCGCCGGTGCCCACCACAGCCTGTTTGATCTGCATGGGCGTGTACTCGCCAATCTCGAGCGCGCATTCCGAAAGCGCCACGAGTGCAGCACCGCGGGCATGCGCCGTAGGGATGGCCGAGCGAACGTTGGCGCCAAAGTAAATGCTCTCGACAGCAGCCGTGTCGGGTCGATAACGCTCGACGACATCCTTAAGGTCATGGGCGATATGCGACAGGCGCACCGCGAGCGGACTTCCGGCACTGGTCTCGATGCAGCCGTAGGCACGGCAGCGAACCTCGCCACGCCGCTCCTCGATAATCCCCCAACCCGTATGAGCCAAACCGGGGTCAATGCCCAAGATAACCAAGCCGACCTCCCCTCGCCACAAGCACAGCGCAAGACAAGGCCCCGCGCATCATTCACGAACGTCTGTTCTAGAATAACACAACGGAGCCACGATACTTAGTTGAAGTGTCGGGGCTGGAAGCGAATCCTATCCCATAGTTAGTTCTGCGAGAAAAAGGGGAACTGCCTCGGATCAACCGGCGGATGCGGCATCGGGCCACCCTGGGGACTACCTTGCGAGCCGCCCTGACCGCCCATCATCTTATCGATGGCGTCCTGAACCTCGCCCTCGAACTTTTTCATTCCCTCGTGCAAACGACGCTGACCGTCCTCAGAGCGCAGCTCCTCCATTTGCTCGGGCGAAATACCCAGTAGCTCGCCCAGCACGCCCATCATCTCGTTTCGCACGCGCTCGCTCGTATCCTCGTCAGCAAAACGGCGCACCTCGGCGCGCGCCAGCGAATCGACCGTCATACGCTCCTTGCCGTTAAGCCCCAGGTCGGACCACGCGAGCATATACGGCCAGGCACGCTCGGCAAACGAACGGGCCGAGACGATCGGCGCCATCGGCAACATGCGGCGGGCAGCCTCACCCTGTCGAACGAGCATCAGCAGCAAGCCTCAGGCTTGCCAGCGGCCATCGGAATGTCGTCGAAAGATCGATTGCGGTCCACGTGCGCCTCGAGCGCGCCATCGACCTCACCCGGCTCAAGCCCGCCAAGCAGCTGTGCCGCGCGGTCGAGCATATCGACCGGACCGTCGAGCGTCGAGAGCGCCTGCGCCAGCACGCGCTCCATACAATCTTCCACCGCGTTGAGCGTCACGAGCTCTTGGGGCACCACGGCAGACGTGCGGTTGCGCACACGCGCCACAAACTCAAGCGTCGACAGGTACACATCGCCAAAGGGCGCAAAGTCGCCCTGGTAGCCGCCGCAAAGCGCCGGCGCCGCCAGCGCATACTCGGTTTTGGACAGCGGGCTCAGCGCCATCGCACCCAGCTCGAGCGCCGTGTCCTCCAGCATGAGGCCCAGCGTGCGCGAGCGCAGACGCTCGGCATCGCCCGCCGACACGTCGCGATCGAGCACACGCGCCGCATCCGGTGCATCGCGCTCGACAGTGCGAATGTGCAGACGCTCGGCAATGG
>CAJLAN010000136.1 GCA_905204635.1 uncultured Collinsella sp.
GCCCAGACGCGCCGCCGCGGACGAAGCGGACAAGCGGCGATGCGCTTTGGCCTACCTACTCCCCCGCCACGCTCGCGCGCAGCTTGGCGGCGATGGGCTCGGATGCCAGCAGGAACACGAGCATGACCACGGAGCACGCCAGGCACACGATCCAGGTGCTCGCAAAGGAGCCCGTGGCATCGAACAGCACGCCCGAGACAATGGCGCCCACGGTGCCGCCGACCATCTCGAGCGAGGTAATGGTGCCCGTGACCTTACCGAGGTCGGCCATGCCAAACTGCTCGGACGCGGCGATGGTAGGCGTGATGGTGCCCATGCACGTTCCGATACCAAAGCTCACGGCAGCCACGATGGAACCAAGATCGGTCGCGGGGAAGCACAGGGCGACGCAGGCGATAATGCACGCAATGGAGCCAAGGATATTGCCAAAGCGCAGACCAAAGCGGTCATAGATCGCACCGAGCGAAATCTTGGCGATAACGACGGTGACCATGTAGGCCGAAAGCACGGTACCTGCCCACATGGGATCGTGGCCGCCCGTGACGATCTTGGCGCCGTTGACGGTAACACTCGTCATGTTGGTGACCTGGTTGGGCAAGATGGCGCCGTTAACGAGACCCATAAAGAGGAAGGCGACGACGAGCAGCCAAAACGCCGGGCTCTTCTTGATACGAGACCAGCCGACGCTAACCTCGGGCGCCGTGTGCTCGTCCTTATCGCCAGCCGTCGAGACGGACGGATCGCCCGGGTTCTCGCCGAGCGGCTTAAGGCCGATCTCGGAAGGCTTGGTGCGGAAGGAGTAAGCCGTGATGGGCAGTGCCGCCACCATGCAGACGGCAGCGAGTACCAGGAACGCAGAGCGCCAGCCCACACTCACGATAAGAGAGCTCACGATCGGCGAGAGAATGGCTCCGCCAAAGCCCGAGCCCGAAAGTGCGATGGAAATGGCAAGGCCGCGTTTAGCGGTAAACCAGTTGGCGGTCACAAGGCTAATGAGCAGACGGGTCGAGGCCACAGCGAAGCAGCCCGAAACGGCAAAGAGCACGTAGACCTGCCACAGCTCACCGACAAAGCTCATGCCGGCAAGCACCGCCGAGGTAGCGATAACGGTAAGCGAGCCCAATACGCGGCCACTCACCTTATCGGCAACATGACCGATAACGAGCGAACCCACGACACTCACCACGGTGGAGATGGCATTGGAGACGTTGTACTGCGCAAGGGAAATACCCAGGTTGCTGACGATCAGCGGCTGGAACAGGCTCATGCAGTTGACGAAAATCGTGTAACACGTGGCCATGATCACGAAGCCGGAGGCCACCACGAGCCAGCCGGGGAAGAACTTACGCTGCTGGGGCATACTGCTCCTTATTTAACAAACGAATAGCCGGCGCCGGGCGCCGGTAGTGCCCAAGATTGCCTTGAAAGACAAGGGCATAGGCCTTACGGCCATGCCCGCAGGCTTGAAAGGCAAGGTTGGGTGCTACCGGTGGTCGGCGATATAGCCCAAAGCGACGGCGGTATAAGCCGCAGCACCGAGCGGCAGCTCGGCATCGTTAAAACGTGCCTTGGGATGGTGCTGGGCAAAGTGTTCGTCCGTGTCGGTTACGGCCGCGCCCACGGTAAAGTACGCACTCGGAATCTCGCTCGAGATAAGCGCGAAGTCCTCACTCGCCATGGCATGGAAAAGCGGCAAGAAAGCCGCCTTGGGCAGCACTGCGCCCACGTAGCCAAGCGACACCTGAGTCATATCGCTGTCGAGTACAAGCGGCGGAACATCCGAAAGCGTCTCGATGGTCGCCGACGTACGATATGTTGTGGCAACGCCGTTTACGACCTCCGCGATGCGGGTCTTGAGGTGCTCCATGAGCTCGACGTCAAAGCCGCGCAGCGTGCCTTCGAGCACGCAGGTATCTGGGATGACGTTGGCCGCTTGGCCACCGGCAAACTTACCCACGGTCAGTGCGACCTCCTTGGCCGCCGGCACTTCGCGAGCGATAAGCTCCTGGAGCGCCAGATGCACATGCACGCCGGCCGTGATGGGGTCGATGCAAATCTCGGGGCTCGAGCCATGGCCGCCCTTGCCCTGAAGCGTGATACGAAAACCGTACACGCCCGAGAGCGCCGGGCTGCCGTAGAGCACCAGGCCGAGCGGCGACTGGCTATTGACATGCATGGCAAAGGCGACCTGAGGACGCGGGTTCTGCAGCAGACCGTCGGCGATGGCGGCGCGGGCACCCTCAAAGGTTTCCTCGCCCGGCTGGAACAGCAACTTGACCGTAGCGTTGGCATCAACAAGCTCTGCCTCGCGCGCTTTGAGCATACGAGCCGCACCAAGCAGCGCCGTCGCGTGCATATCGTGACCGCAAGCGTGCATGCAGCCGTTGGTGGATGCAAAGGGCTCGCCGGATTCCTCGGCAACGGGCAGGGCGTCCATGTCGCCACGCAGCATGATGACCGTACCGGCCTGCTCATTCGTGCAGATGCCATTGCCTTGGGCCGCGGCGGCACCGGCGCCGACAAGGCCCACAACGCAGGAACCATCGACGAGCGTAGCAAATGGGATGTCCATCTCGGTCAGGCGCGCTTGGATATACGTAGAGGTCTGCGGGAGGCTATTACCCAGCTCGGGCATCTGATGTAAATCGTGTCGCCACGCAGCGAGCTCGTCTGCAAAAGCCTGAGCTTCTGCAACAAGACCGTCGCCGATAGCGGTCTGCGCCGCCGCGGTGGCCTTGGGCGCTGATTGCGGTTGAAGATCGGACAGTGCTGGTGCCATAGATGCCCTCCAGTAACGTTTTTGCAGCAAGCACTTTGATAGCGTAAAGTGCAAGGTACTACTTTAAGGGCGACGCATAAAAAATGCCGCCCCGGGAGGCGGCGCAACAAATTGTTTACAATTGCGGACGCGGCTTTCGACGCAAAAAATCGAAATGCGTCTCGCTCAAGATAATCGAAAGAAAGATGAGCGCGAAGCCGGCGAGCAGGCGCGAGGTGAGCGCCTCCCCCATCAGCAGCACCGAGAACAGCACACCCGAAGGCGACTCCATCGAAAGGAGCAGCGAGCCCGTTGAGGCCGGGACATGCGCCAGGCCGACGTTTTGGATGAGCAGAGCCACACACGTACAGCCCACCGATAGAAACGCCATCACACCGATAAAGCTCGGCGTCCACACGGACAGCGGCGCTTGGGTCTCGAATAACAGCGACGAGATCAGGCTCAGCACGCCGTTGCCCACAAACATCCAAAACGTGATGACGTTGATGTCCATCTTGCGGCCATACTTGGCGGTCACCGCCATCTGGATGGCAAAGAAGACCGCACCGCCCAGTGTGATGACATCGCCGACATTGAACTCGACGCTATCGAGCGCCACCAGACCAATGCCCGCCAGGCACAGCAACGCGGCGCCCAAGTTGTAACGGGTAAGCTTTTCGCCGCTTAGGACGTAGCTCGCAAACGGCACGAAGATGCAATAGGTACCCGTCAAAAATGCACTCTTGCCCGCCGTGGTCTGTGCCAGGCCAATCGTCTGCAAACCGTACGCGCCCCACATAAGTGCGCCCATACCAAGTCCGACGATAAGGTTGCGGGCATTAAAGTGCGCGATGATGCGTTTGTGGAAGATGGCGAACATAACCAGCGAAGCCGGAAGAAAACGAATATAGAGCAGTTCGAACACCGGAATGGTGTCGAGCGCATCTTTCATGGTGGTAAAGGAATAGCCCCAGATGACCGCCACCGATAGCAGCAAGACCTTCCAGAAGAACGGGGAACGCGCGCCGGCGCCGCGGGAGGTGCCGCCGGCGCCCAGGTCCTCCCGTGCGACAGGGCTATCGGGCATGTTTTCGATTTCGTTGGCAGCGTATTGGGCCATGGAACATCCTCACACTCAATCTGGGCGTGGTGTCCGCACGCGTATGGCTGCGTGCCGCCTCATGGTCAAATAAAAACGGGGCGCACCGGACCCCCGGCACGCCCCGCTACTGTAGCAACAACCGGCGTTGCATCGCAATCCAGCCCACTAAAGCGTTTTGTTCCGCCGTTCTACCGAACGGCGGACCCGCGGGAGCCGCATTCACGCCAATCTGACGTTCAATTTCAAGGGCGCGACCAGAAGGTCAGCGCCCTTTCATTTCACGTCACCTTGGCGCAAATGCGGCTCGCTCGCTGGCATTAGTGCTACATCAGCGTTAACGTTGCCGCACTAAATTAGCTTTGTCGACTCCAGCTTTTCGATGATCCAGTCGTTGGCTTTGATGACCGGACGGCGGAAGACGACGCCCAGGGCCAGCGACGGAATCAGATAGCTCGCCAGAATACCCAGCTCAACCCAGTACTCCATATGGTAGGCGCCTGCCATGGCAGCATGCATGGCGTTGATGCCGTGAGTGAACGGCAGGAACGGATAGATCGCCTGGAAGAACGGTGAAGTCATCTCAATAGGATAGAGGCCGGTCGCTCCAGGGATCTGCGCGAAGACCAAGATGATGCAGATGCCCTTCCCCACATGTTGAAGCGTAACGGAAAGGCAATAGATGATGCTGAGGTACGCCAGCGAGCACATCGCAGCAGCCAAATAGAGCGCAGGGATATTGACTGGCGTAATACCCATGAACAAAAGACCCGACACGCAGATGATCGCCTGGAGCACTACGAGCAGTGCCATAAGGAGAAAGCGCCCAAGATAACGCTGCCAGATCTTCAGCTGGCGAATACCTCTGCCATCCACCTCCTGCTTCATGATGACAAGCAGCATGAACGCACCGATCCAGAAGGTGAGGTTCATGAACAAGGGCGCCATAGCAGCACCATATGAATCGACCGTGTAGAGCTCTTCGGTCTTGAGCAGCGTAGGAGATGCCACGAATTGAGCTATCTGGCTCGAATCGAGACTACTCTGCCCGAGTAGGCGCTCTAAGAACCCTGCCGTTGAGAGCGAAACCACATCGTTGCGCACCATAGCCAACTCTTCCGCTGCTTCTTGCTCAGTGCTCCGCGTTTCGCTCAAGGTGGCAGAAGCGATATCGAGCGTTGCGCTCAGTTCATCGAGCGCAGCTTGCGCAGGAGGAACGAGCGCCTTCTGCTCTGCGACCGTTGAAGAGAGATCTGCGGTGGCTCGT